>CANBTK010000094.1 GCA_947372365.1 Flavipsychrobacter stenotrophus
TTGACTTTGATGCCAGCCGCAGCGTTGTCATTTGCGACGTAGATAACCACCGTGTGCGCCACGTTGATGCCGCAGGTATTATTACTACCATTGCAGGTACTGGCACGGCGGGGTATTCGGGCGATGGCGGGCAAGCAACTGCTGCGAAGCTTAGCCGCCCGGTAAAGGTGGCGTTTGATGCTACAGGCAATATGTACATATCTGACCGCAATAACAACAGGATAAGGAAGGTAGCAGGTTGCAACCCTACAGTTGGGGTGGCCATAAGCGTTTCGCCAAGCGATTCTATTACGGCTGGCACTACCGATACTTTTACTGCAGTTGTTACCAACGGCGGCGCTACAATAACTTACCAGTGGCAGCGCAACGGCGTAAACATACCCGGCGCTACCATGGCTAACTACATTACCGATAGCCTGCACAACCACGATAGCATAACCTGCCGCGCTACCGGCAACCCATGCAGTGCTACTAACACTGGCACCAGCAATGCAATTGGCATTACCGTGCGCACAGGGCTTGGCGTACAGCAATTAATCGGTATTGGGAGTGGCATCACTGCCTACCCTAACCCCAACAAGGGCCGGTTTACGCTGCAACTGGCATCGCCCATGAAGGAGGATGCATACATAACTATCACTAACATACTGGGGGAACGCGTTAAGGAATTAACGATTTCAACCAATACAACAACTGAAATAGCGCTGCAAATCCCACAGGGCATCTATTTTGTCGCTGCCCAAACCAATACAGCCCGTTACACCACTAAAATTGTAATCACCAATTAATGCCCGGGCTGGCAGCCCTGTGCCGTGTTACTTTGCTTATTCTATTTTTTTTTTTAGATTTACCGTTGCAAGCTATTTTAATACCTTGAGTTAACTTTTTATCATCATTAAGGTGTTACGCCACTTGATATGGAACATTCGCAGTTGCAGGGAAAACTAAGAAAAAAAATTCTTGATATAAACTACCCCGTCGGGGGCGGGCACCTTGGGTGTGCGCTCAGCTGTATTGACATTATGATTTCCATAGTGTTGCACAAAGCGGCTGGCGATACTTTTATCCTGTCAAAGGGCCATGCAGGCTCTGCTATGTATGCCTTACTGAACGAAACAGGCGAGATAACGGATGAGGTACTGAAAACATTTTATAAAAATGCCACTACCCTTTCCGCCCACCCTGCTGCCCTAAAGTACCCTTCTATCCCATTTGCCACGGGTTCGCTGGGCCACGGGCTGCCACTGGCAGCAGGCATAGCCAAAGCCAATAAGCTAAAAGCCAACACCGCCACCAGCTATGTGCTGATGAGCGATGGCGAAACCAACGAAGGCACATCGTGGGAGGGCGCACATTTTGCTGTAGCCAATAAACTGGATAACCTTTTTGTAATTATAGATAAAAACGGGCTGCAGGGCTTCGGTAACTTAACCGATGTACTTGGCGATACCGCATCGGCAAAGGTGTGGGAGGCTATGGGGTTTGATGTTGTGGAAGCCGATGGGCACGATATACCTAACATACTAGCCCTTAAAAATGAACTATTGAACCGTAAAAATGGCAAGCCCAAGCTATTCATTGCTAATACAGTTAAGGGCAAGGGCATAGCCTATATGGAAAATAAGCTGGAATGGCATTACCTGTCAATGAACGAAGCGCAGTATAACGAAGCCCTTAAAAGTATAGAAACAACTTACGGCATATAACTACCAAGACTGAATGAGAAAACATTTTTCGACATATATAGAGAACATTGCCGACAAATACGATGATATCGTTTTTGTTACGGGAGACCTGGGGTATAATGCTTTGGAAACTGTTGCAGCTAAGTTAGGTAGCCGCTTTATTAATGCTGGCGTTGCCGAACAAAATATGATAGGCGTTGCCGCTGGTTTGGCATCGCAGGGCTACCGGGTTATTTGCTACAGCATAGCGCCCTTTGTGGTATACCGTTGCCTGGAGCAAATAAGGAACGATGTGTGTTTTCATAATCTGCCAGTATATATTGTAGGCAATGGCGGCGGCTACCACTATGGCGTGCTGGGTTCATCGCACCATGCCCTTGAAGATATTGCCACGCTGAGCGGGCTACCTAATATGCACTGCTACGCCCCTGCTTTTGTTGAGGACATGAATACCTGCCTTGACGATATGATTGCAGCCGGAAGGCCTGCTTACATGCGACTGGGCATTGGCAAAAACCTGCCCGGCGATATGAGCTTAACCAGCTTTGGGGCTGCAACCGTGCCCAATAGCAATGCGCGGCTAACCGTGATAGCGCAGTGCCCTGTTATTAATAATGCATTGGCTGCACTCAAGGATAACCCAAACAAACCATACATTGATGTATTTGCGGTAAATAAAATGCCGTTGGTGGAGCTGCCCGCAGCTATTGCCGATAGCATAAAAACGACAAAAAATATACTGGTTATAGAAGAACACATTGCTATAGGCGGCCTGGCAAGCGCGGTATCGCTTGCTGTGCATGAGCGTTCAATGGCTGTTAATAAATTTACCAGCCTGCGTGCCGAGGGCTACCCTAACGGGCTATATGGCAACCAGGCCTACCACCAGCAGGTATGCGGGCTGGATGAGGGTAACATCTTAAAAGTTATCAACTCTTATTTCTGATTCAAAAAAAACAAATAGCAGTACCCTGGAACTATAATAATGCCGGAAACAGGATGTTTGCAATGCAATAAAAAAATATGAAAAAAATACTAGTTACAGGTGGTTCCGGGTTTATAGGGAAGAATATTGCAGAGTCTTACCTTAAAGAAAAGTATGAGCTTTTTGTGCCCATGCGCTCTGAACTGGACTGTAGCGACGATGAGAGTGTAAAAAACTATTTCCAGCAACATTTTTTCGATGTAATTATACATTGCGCGGGCAAGCCAGGGCACAGGAACGCAAAAGATACCAGCTCGCTGTTGTATAACAACTCGCGCATGATATTCAACTTCCTTACCCAACGGCACCGCTGGGGCAAGCTGTTGCATATGGGCAGCGGCGCAGCCTATGATATGCGCCATTACCAGCCCAAAATGAAGGAATCTTATTTTGGCACCCACGTACCCGCCGATGATTATGGCTATAACAAGCATATCTATGGCAGGCTGATACCCAATATTGACGAGGCTTACGACCTTAGGATTTTTGGCATCTTTGGCAAATATGAAGATTATGCCATCCGCTTTATATCAAACGCCATATGCAAGGCTCTTTACGGCCTGCCCATTACCCTTAAGCAAAACCGCAAATTCGACTACCTGTTTATTAATGACCTGATGCCGATACTGGAACATTTCATTGAAAACAGCCCTGTAGAAAGGTGCTTTAACCTTACGCCCAATGAATCAATAGGGTTAATAGAGCTGGCAGGAATAGTAAGGGAAACCTCGGGCAAAGCCTTAGATATTATTGTAGGGCAGGAAGGCATGGGCGTAGAGTATAGCGGCGACAACTCATTGCTCAGGGCCGAGATACCGAACCTGAACCTGATGCCTATAAGGCAATCGGTTGCAGAACTTTATAATTGGTACAGCCAAAACCTGGGCAGCATCAGTAAAGAACTATTACTTGTAGATAAATAATGATTTTGCTACATTGCACGCACAACTACCTAAAAGCATTGTATAGCGATGAGCACTACTCCAAAACACATTTCTGTTATTACTCCTTGCTATAACGAAGAGGAAAATGTAGAAAGGCTGATAAAAGTTGTTGCCGGCATTTTCAGCGGGCTGCCGCAATATACCTATGAGCATGTATTAATAGACAACAGCTCAAAAGACAATACGGTTGCTATACTCAAAAAAATAGCCGCAACCGATAAGCATGTTAAGCTCATTATCAATGCCAGTAATTTCGGGCATATACGCTCGCCATTTTACGGCATGCTGCAATGCACCGGCGAATGCGTAATATCTATTGTAGCCGATTTCCAGGACCCGCCCGAAATGATTGTTGACTTCCTGGCGAAGTGGGAAGAGGGGTATAAAATAGTAATAGGCGTAAAAAAGAAAAGCCAGGAAAATCCCATCATGTTTGCGCTCAGGAAAGCGTTTTATAACGTACTGAGTAAAGTATCGTCGGGCGGTGAGCCACCCGTTAAGAACTTCACAGGCTTTGGGCTGTACGACCAGAAATTTATATCGGTGCTGCGCCAGTTAGATGACCCCTACCCTTATTTCAGGGGGCTTATCACTGAACTAGGCTTCGACCGTTTTGAGATCCCTTATGTGCAGCCCGACAGGGCTGCGGGCAAAACGAAGAACAACTTCTTCACCCTTTACGACATTGGTATGCTGGGCTTTACCAACCATTCCAAACTCCCGCTAAGGCTATCAGCATTCATAGGCTTCTTTTCGGCAACCGTCAGCTTCCTGGTTGCACTGGTGTACCTGGTTTATAAGCTCATCTTCTGGGACAGGTTCCAGGTAGGCACTGCGCCAATGGTTATCGGCGTGTTCTTTTTCTCGTCTGTCCAGCTGTTCTTCATAGGCATTATAGGCGAATATATTGGTGCCATACACACACAGGTACGTAAGCGCCCGCTGGTAATAGAAAAGGAACGGGTAAACTTTTAGACAATGAAACATTCGCATAAATGCAAAGATGAAAATCTTGGGGGCTATCGTATACATGCCAGTGTTGAGTCAAGTAGAAATTGTCGGTTAAATGAATATATTTTACACTTTTGGGTTTTGACTTTTTCCTTTTGACTTAACACTAGCGGTAAAAAAGAAAAAATAAAGACACTGTATATCCCGCATCGGCTATTCCTGATTATTTTGTATTTTGGCACATTACAAAACCAAGTATTGTGTCGGCTAAGAAAAAAAACACGCCTGAAAAGGCAGCAGAGAACGTAAAAAATGTTGTAACGCCTGCCCCGGCAGAAACATCGGCCCCTATAACTGACTTTTTTGAAACGAATGCCAAATGGGTGCCACTAATGGCTTTCGGCTTGCTGTCGCTGGGAGTACTCATTGTTTTCAAAGATTTCCTGTTTTTCGAAAAAGCCTATTTCTTTAAGGATATTGGCAGCGACTCGCTGAACTACTCCTTTCCGGGCATGTACGGCATGGCTGATTACATAGCTAAGTACGGGCTGCCTAAGTGGTCATGGAGCATAGGCATGGGCCAGAGTGCCTTCTCATTTATGCTGCGCGACCCATTTGATATCTTCTACTACCTCGCTGGCAAAAACAGCATACAGTATGGCATAATATACAAGGAAGCCGCCAAGCTTATTGCCGCAGGCATGGTGTTTTTCTATTACCTGCGTAAGGTTAACTTATCGGCATTTACAGCAACCGTAGGCAGCCTGTTCTTTTCATTCTCAGGGTTTATGATACTGGGCAGCAGCTGGTACCTTTTCACATCCGAAGGGCTGATACTGGCGTTGTTCCTGCTGGCGTTCGAGCAGTTACTGAGCGATGGCACCTGGTACTTGTTCCCTGTTGCCGTATTCCTCACTGGTATTTCGCAGCCTTTTAACCTTTATGTTATGGGGCTGTTCCTCATTATATATACTTTCCTGCGCCTTGCACAAACCGGCAACCTGAATGTAAAAGATGGCGGTGGCATCATCCTTAAAATGGCAGGGTTGGGTGTAGTAGGCCTTATGCTGGCAGGGCCCTTCCTGCTTGAAAACGTAGTGCAGTTGCTGGAAAGCCCCCGTGGCGGTGGCAGCTTCTCGCTCGCCAATGGGCTGAAGGCTACCCCAATGTTCCAGCCAGCCGATAGGATTGAATTCGGCTCAGGCGTACTTCGATTCTTTTCCACCGACATACTGGGCGGTGGCAGGGACTTCAGGGGCTGGCGCAACCTGCTGGAAGCACCTATGTATTATTGCGGCATACCTTGCCTTATTTTAATGCCACAGGTGTTTGGCTTCCTGGACAAAAAGCTTAAAATCACCTTTGCCATATTCCTGGGCATCTGGATGCTGCCCGTAATATTCCCGTATTTCCGTTATGCCTTCTGGATGTTTTCAGGTAACTATTACAGGATATTTTCTTTCTTCGTAGCGCTGGTTTTCATCTACTTTTCCGTAACAGCCCTCGACCTTATTGTTAAGCGCAAAAAAATAAACCTTATTACTTTAATAGTAACCATTGCAGCACTTTTCCTGCTGCTGAACTACCCTTACTTCCCTGAGGCAGGCGTGGTAAACCCGGGGCAGATGGGCTTCGCCAGCGTATTGCTGGTGAGCTACGGCGCTATGCTGTTTTTTATGTCGAAGAAAAGCGATATCACTTACCTGAAATATGGCTTCCTGGCATTGGTTTTTGTAGAGGCTATTTTCATGTCCTCTACGTTAATGAACGACAGGGACGCGCTCACGCCTGATGACCTGGAGCACCGTATCAGCTACAACGACCATACCAACGAGGCCGTGGCCTTCATACACCAGCAGGATAAATCTCCGTTTTACCGTATTGATAAGAATTATTCGTCATCGCCTGCCATGCACGGCTCTATTAACGATGCGCTGGCGCAGGGCTACTATGGCTCTACCAGCTATAGCTCATTTAACCAGGAAAACTATATTAACTACCTTACCCTTATGGGCATTTGCGAAGCCGGCGACGAAAACTCTTCGCGCTGGGCTATGGGCTTTGTGCGCAGGACGCTGCTGGAATCGCAGAACAGCGTAAAGTATATACTCACCAAGCAAATGTCCTTCCCTATGTGGCGCTTTGTATGCGACTCACTGGGCAAGTTTAATGATGTAATTGTACTGCGGAACAAATTCGTGCTGCCACTTGGCTACACCCACGATAAGTACATTAAAGAAAGCCTGTTCAATACCCTTTCTATGAGCCAGAAAGATTTTGTGAGCCTGGATGCCTGCGTGGTAAAAGATGCGGATGCTGCTAAATGCGCCGGGCTTCAGGAGTTCCAGCTGAAAGACACCTTTGCCACTAACATGTTTAACCCGGATGTTTATACCCAGAAAATCGCTGCATTGCGCCGGGACACCCTTACTGTAAGCCAATTCGGGCAAACGGCTATTACAGGTAAAATAAACCTGGCAAGCCCTAAAATAGTGTATTTGTCTATACCTTACGATGCAGGCTGGACTGCCAAAGTGGATGGCAAGGAACAAGAGAAACTAAAAATAAACGCAGGCCTCACTGGGCTG
>CANBTK010000095.1 GCA_947372365.1 Flavipsychrobacter stenotrophus
CTGGCGCTGTGGGAGCAATCTAAGCCAAAGGACCCTGAGCTATTTATTGCCTACTTCAATTATTATGTAGGCAGGAGCATAAAGGAAGTAATCTCTATTGGCTGGGCACAAAAAGGCAAAGAATCACTGGCACTGGAGAACGCGAAAACAGGCGAGCAGGCTGGCTTTATCAATTCCGAAATTGCCTACAACGAAAAATTGGTCAACCGGGGGCTGGCTTACCTTGACAAAGGCTTGGCACTATACCCCAACCGGCTGGATATGCGCTTTGGCAAAATTTACATGCTGGGCAAAATAGAAGATTACAAGGCATTTACTAATCAGGTAAAGGAAGCTATTGACTACAACGCCCAGATACACAGCAAATGGCTGTGGAAGGAGGGTAAGCCGCTGGATGATGCCGAGAACTACTTCCTGACATCGGTACAGGATTATGTAACCACGATCTATAACTCCGGCGATGGCCAGCTGCCGTTGATGAGGGAAATCTCGGAAAACGTACTTAAGTATTACCCCCGCCACATTGAGAGCCTATCGAACGTTGCGGTGAGCTACATGGTAGCTGGCGACCTGAATAAAGGGCTGGAATACCTACTGAAGGCAGAAACGATAAATCCGAAAGATGTTGTAGTACTCAACAACATAGCAGAGGCCTACCACCGCAAAAAAGACAAGCCAAATGCACTCTTGTATTACCAGAAGATGATTAAGGCAGGGACAAAAGAAGATATTGAATTCGCCAGGGAGCAAATAAAAAAACTGGACTAATACACGCCTATGGCATACGACGAACAACTAGCCGACAGGATACGCGAACGCTTTGCGGAACTGGATAATGTTGATGAAAAAGAAATGCTGGGCGGCCTTACCATTATGTATAACGATAAAATGTGCGTAGGCGTTATTAAAGATTGCCTGATGTGCCGTATAGACCCTGAGCTGCACGACATGGCGGTAGAAATGCGCGGCTGCCGTACACTGGACTTCGTAAAACGCCCCATGAGCGGCTACGTACTCATTGACGAAACCGGCATGAAATCAAAAAAGGATTTTGAATACTGGATAGGCCTCGCACTGGACTTTAACCCAAGGGCAAAGGCTTCAAAAAAGAAGAAAAAATAACCACCCCTACTTCTTCACCTCTACCAGAAAGTCGTTAGAAACTGCTATGGTATAGCCCCCCTTCCATTTTATGGACTGGAATTCGCTTGTGGGGTTGATAGTGGTTTTTACTTTGCCTGACGAAATGGGCAGCGGCAGCGTAAAATCTTTGTTGGTGTTATTGAACTTATAGAGGAGTTTGCCGTCCTTTATGTAGTACTCCAGCTCAGGTATGTTTTTGGTGCGCAGGTACTGATCGAAAAATGAGGCAAGGTTAAGCCCTGTGTGGGTGGCTATATAGGCTTCCACTTCCTGTGTTGTTACCAGCTTGTGGTAATACTCTTTGCCCAGCCCACGCAGCATCATCCTGAATTTCTCATCGTCCTTCGCCATGGTGCGTATCATATGCATGATAGCCGCGCCTTTGTCATACATATCGCCCGACCCTTCTTCGTTAACGCCATAAGGGCCTATTATGGGCTTATCGTTGCGTATGTTGCCCCATTCGCCTATGCAGTACTTATCAGCCTTCGCCTTGCCCAGCAGGCACTCTACAAACAGCTTCTCGCTATAGGTGGTTATGCCCTCATGCACCCAGTTATCGGCAATATCGCGCGCCGTAACATTGTTGCCAAACCATTCGTGCCCGCTTTCATGCACTACAATATAATCAAAATTCATGCCTATGCCCGTGCCTGTGCGGTCGTGCCCTTCATAGCCCATTTTGTAGCCATTGCCATAAGCAATAGCGCTCTGGTGCTCCATGCCCAGATAGGGCGCTTCCACCAACTTATAACCGTCTTCATAAAAAGGGTAAGGCCCCATCCAGTACTCAAAACAATGAATCATCTGCTTTACAATAGCAAATTGTTTCCTTGCCTTTTCTTCATTGTAATGCAGCACCCAGAAGTCTAAATCCAGCACACCCTTCTCCCCCATCAGTGTATCGTGCCAATGGGCGTACTTGCCCACATAAAAAGTAGCATCGTAAGTATTAATAGGGTTCTTTACTTCCCAAAAGGCTGTTGTGCCCTCATCCGTTTGCATTTGGTTCACGCAGCGGCCATTGCTTACCGCCATAAGGTCGTTAGGCACTGTCAGGGCTATGCTCATGCCGCTATCCGGCTCGTCCCACTGGGCATCCTTGCAGGGCCACCATACGCTGGCACCCAGCCCCTGGCAGGATACCGCCGCGAATGGATTGCCGTTCTTATCCAGCTGCCAGGATATGCCACCATCCCACGGTGGCTTTACGGCTTCCCGGGGCTGGCCATGATAAGTAATAGTAATGGTGTCCACATCGCCCTGCTTCCACTTGCCGGCAGGGCATTTTATAAACCAGGCGTTGCCTTCTTTGGTAAACGGCAGGGTATCGCCACCGCAATAGGCCTTATCCATCACCAGCGGCTCCTGCAGGTCCACCTGCATTACATCGGCTGGTGCCTGAATTGCCTTAAACACTATCTTGTTAGTGCCGCTTATCCTCCCCCTTTCAATATCCAGCTTTACCGCCAGCGCATAGTGCTGCGCATCCCACCAGGCGCGCCCTATGCCATTACTGCCCCTGAGCGTATCGGCATGGTTAAAAGCAAAAGTGGTATTCGCAGGGAGCAAATACCACATATATAAAATAACGATGAAAATTTTCTTAGTCATGTTTTTGTATATCTACAAGTTCTACCTCAAATAACAAAATAGAGTTGGCAGGTATTGTACCACTTGCCGAAGGGCCATATCCCAGGCCAGATGGAATAATTAAAGTTGCCTTTTCGCCCTTCCTCAGCAGGCATATAGCCTCGTCCCAGCCAGCTATAACTTCGTGCTCGCCCAGCGTAAACGCAAATGGCTTGGGGCTTTCCAGGTTGCCGTCAAACTTCTTTCCATCCATAAAGGTGCCATTGTACCTTACCAGTACTTTTTCACCCCTTAAAGGCTTGCGCCCATCGCTTTCGCGGGTAATGGCATAGTATAGTCCAGATGACGTCTTTTTTGCACTTATTTTCTTTTCCTCTACATACTTGGCTATAGCCTTGGCATCAACATCTTCCTGGGTCTTGATTTTCGCAATCTCTACGTCAAAAACCAATATAGAGTTCGGCGGTATGGTTGGGCTCCTGTCCTGGCTACCATACGCAAGGCCCGAAGGGATGTACAAAGTGCCCTTTGCGCCTTTCTTGTAAAGCGCCAGGCCTTCGTCCCAGCCCTTTATTACGCTACCCGTGCCCACGCACACCACAAATGGCTCAGGGTGGTGAAACTCAGGGTCTGTATTGGAATCAAATGCTTTATCATCTCCCAGCAGCCTGCCGGTATAGTTGACGCTGGCATATTCGCCCGGCTTTACATTCTCGCCTTTGCCATGTTTTTTTATAGTGTAGTAAAGGCCTGTTGCCGTACGGATGGCGTTAATGCCGTTCGCTTTAAAATAAGCCTTCAACCTGTCCTCGTCTATTGCCTTCTGCCGGGTACTTTTTTCGTTTTGGTCTTTTTTGTAATCCTCGTCGCTCATCACCGAAACCAGTACCATATCGTAGGCCTGTATGTCGCCTTCCTTCATGCCGGGCATCACCTGCTTGCCCTGTTTCAGTATGCTATCCACCGGCAGCCTTATCAGTGCGCTATCGCCCGCTACCAGCTGCATAAAGCCCTCTATAGGGTCGCCCTTATAAGTGGGTGCCAGCACCTGGTATGGCACTGGTTTATTGTTATTCATGTGGCGGGAATCGAACAGTACACTGTCTTTGATGTGCACATGTATGTGCATTTCTATATGGTCGCCTATCTGGGGGTGGCGGGTGCCTGTGCCATGTTTTACAACTTTGTAGCGCAGCCCGCTTTCCAGTTGCGAGAAACCAACCGTGTCTTCAACATACTTCTTTGCCGGCATGGGCAAGTCAGGGCCCACATCATTTACACCGGTATTGCCCCTCACTTCCTGCGCACTCAATGCGGGGCACAGGCAAAGGTGTATGGCACAAACTATTATTGAAAACCGGGTAAACCTCATATCCGTATAAATTTTAGGGTAGTTGCTATTTTATCAAAGGGCACCAACAAAATAAATTCTATAAATTTATTCTGTTGATGCCCCCAAAATGTATTTAGCACAACTTATTTTTCACTAACAATATCCACCACTTCCACATCGAACAACAGCACTGCATTAGGGCCTATAGCAGCACCTGCGCCGCGTGCGCCATAACCAAGCGATGAGATAATGTAGAAAGTAGCTTTGGTGCCTTTTTTGAGCAAAGCAACACCTTCGTCCCAGCCGGCAATTACCTGGTGCTGTCCTACGGGGAAGGTAAATACAGGCTTATCGTTGCCCATATTGGAGTCGAATACCTTACCGTCAAGCAGCTTGCCAGTGTACCTCATAGAAACCTTCTGGCCGCTGGTTATCTGTGGTCCAGTGCCTTCCTGTGTAATGGTGTAATACAAGCCTGATGCGGTTTTGGTTGCCTTAATGTTGTTTTTGGCAATATAGTCCTGAATCAGTTTGTCATCAATACCTACCTGCTTGCCTGCGTTTGCTTCTGCTTCCTTAGCGGCAGTTTCCTGCGCAGCTTTAGCAGCAGCGGCTTCCTTTTCCATTTCAGCCTTAGACTTTACAGAAACAACCGAAAGGTATACATTAACAGCGTTGCCGCTCTTTAACCATGGTGGCAATTGCCCCTCGTTCCCAGGAGGAACTGTTTTAAGTATAGTATCGCAAGAAATTACAACCAATACGCTATCACCTTTTGAAAGCATAGGGAATATTGACTGGAACTGGCCAAGGTCCTTAACCTCCATTACAGGGGCCGTAACCGGCTTGCCGGCATTTTGTACCCTTGTATCGCCCAAAAGCAGTGTATCGCACTTAGCTACCAGGTGAAACTCAATACCACCACCTATTTCAGCGGTTTTACCAGGCACATCCTTAACAATTTTGTAAGCAACACCTTTTATTTTCTTAAAAGTAGCATCAACTTTTATGTTGCCGCCTGTAGCTTTAGGGGTAATAATGGTTTTAGTTGCAGCTGGCTTGGCAGCAGGCTTCTTTTTTTTGTCCTGGGCAGTAGCAGTTGGCATCTGGAACAGCATGCTCCCGGCTACAACCAACGGTAATATGGCAAACCTTTTCATTTTTATCTGATTTATGGGCATAAATTAATGAATTAAACTAGCGCAGGCGGGCTGCTGCTTATTTTGCTGCTTTTGCATCAACAACTTCTACATCAAATATTAATATAGAGTTAGCTGGTACAAGCGGGCCAGCAGGGCGGTCGCCGTAAGCAAGCGATGAAACTACATAGAAAGTAGCTTTAGCGCCTTTTTTCAGCAACATAACGCCTTCGTCCCAACCTGGTATAACCTGGTGCGTGCCTACAGGGAATTCAAATGCCTGCTTGTGGTGGAACGCTGAGTCTAAGTTAGAATCAAAAGTCGTGCCGTTTAATAATTTACCGGTATAGTTCATAGAAACCATCTGGCCTGCAGTTATAGCAGCCCCTGTGCCTTCTTTGCTTATTGTATAGTAAAGGCCTGAAGCGGTCTTAGTTGGTTTCAGGTTGTTCTTTGCAAAATAATCCTGCAGTTCCTTGTCGTCATTTTGAGTTTGCTTTGCAGCTTTTTCGGCTGTTTCCTTGTCAGCGTCAGCTTTTGACTTTACGCCAACCATTGAGATATAAACAGTAACCTTGTTGCCTGCTTTTAACCATGGTGGCAACTGCTGCTGCTGTGGGTTGTTTTTCTTGAGCATAGCCAGCATGGTATCGCATGAAATTGTTACGATAGCGCTGTCGCCTGCTGATAGCATTGGGAAAACTGACTGGAACTGTGCGCTCTCTGTAGTTTCCTGGAAAGGCATTGAAACGGGCTTGCCGCCATTATCCCTTCTTGAATCGCCTAGCACCTGTGTATCACACTTAGCTAATATATTGAACTCAATAATATCCCCTGCCTTTGCAGTAGGGCCCGGTACGTCCTTGATTATTTTGTACTCGATGCCTTTCAGTTTTGTAAAGGCTGGTTCGTTCTTACAACCTGTGTTTGCAAGAATGGCTGCGCTCAGCATTGCGATTGGTAAAATCCTTTTGATCATGTTTATTTTTTATTGGGGGTGAATATCCGACAAAATTTTCTTAAAATATGCAATTGTTTCCTTAAAACTTGTTTTTGTGCGCCCACCTGACGCATTAAAATGCCCGCCACCGTCAAAATACTGCCTTGCAAACATACTTACATCAAAATCGCCCTTGCTGCGGAACGACATCTTTACTTCGTCATTGCGCTCCGTAATCAGGGTCGCAAACCTGATGTTGGCAATGCTCAGTGGGTAGTTAACCAGCCCTTCGCTATCGCCGCTCTGCACATTAAACGTGCCCATATCCTTTTTTGACAAAGTAATGAGGGCGGAATTAAGCTCGGGGAATATCTCCATTTTCTCCTTCAGCACATGGCCCAGGAAACGCATCCGGCCCTCGCTCCATGAGTCGTAAATATGCTCATGCACCTTGGTATGTTCCAGCCCATGCTGCAACAGGTTGGCTATCATGAGGTGAACGCTGGCACTGGTAACAGGGAAGCGGAAAGAACCGGTATCGGTCATAACGCCTGTATACAGGCATTCAGCGGTATCAGTATCAATCAGCGCATTATCGTTAAATAGGTTAATGAAGTCATACACCATTTCGCAGGTACTGCTCTTTTCGGGT
This sequence comes from Flavipsychrobacter stenotrophus, assembly GCA_947372365.1. Taxonomy (GTDB): domain Bacteria; phylum Bacteroidota; class Bacteroidia; order Chitinophagales; family Chitinophagaceae; genus Flavipsychrobacter; species Flavipsychrobacter stenotropha_D. The sequence goes on from CANBTK010000095.1 coordinate 6,801, forward strand.
ATGCTCATGCCATAGTCCCAGTAAGGCTTGGGGAAAAGGTGGTGGTCTATTAATATTTTTGGCTGAGTAGCTTCCGCAAGCGCTGTTTCCAGATGCTTGGTACGGCTGTAGTCATTAAAATCAAGGCAGAAAATAAGGTCAGCCTCTTTAAGCGCCTGTAGCGACTCTTTAGGCTGCGCTTCGTAATTATACATTGCGCTAACGCCCGGTATCCACTCCAGGAACTCAGGTATTTCGCCCGGCGAAACCGGCGTAACCTTGTGGCCCTTCTTGGTTAAATAATGGTATAGCCCCAGCATGCTGCCTATTGCATCG
>CANBTK010000096.1 GCA_947372365.1 Flavipsychrobacter stenotrophus
AACGTTTATGAAATTAGTAAAATTGAGCGTATTCGCTCTTACAATGGGTTTATTCGTTGCTTCTTGCGGTAACGGTGGTGGCGAAACTCCAAAGACTGACACTCCTGCTGTTGCTGCTCCAGCTCCAGCTCCAGAAGCTGCTGCTCCAGCTCCAGCACCTGCTGCTGATTCTGCTGCTAAGGCTGCTGCTGCTGCTGCTCCAGCACCTGCTGCTGCTCCAGCTGACGCTAAAATGGAACCAAAGAAAGACGAAAAGAAGAAATAATTTCTTTCAACTTATTTATAAAAAGGGCTGCCAGGAATTTGGCAGCCCTTTTTATTTTGCGTGCAAGTGGGGCATTATGAATTTACCGGCCCGGGTGCAGTGCAGTGGCGGAAATATAATGGGGCGCTTAAAAAACTGGCTTAGTGCAACTGCCGGCTCAGGCAGGCAAAGGATGAGGGGAGCCAACCAACTTAGCAGGGCCGGTTGTAATAAAAATAAAATATAATGGAATAAAATGAAATGGCCCTTAAAATGGATTATTACTTACCGATTTCGGCATTTTTCGTATCTTTCCCCGCGGTATGAGCAATCATACCATTTTTATTTATTTTATTGCCTGTTGTGGGCGCAATAAATTTGTTTTTACAAGCATGTATGCATTTTTAGAAGGTGAGCTATCCTATAAATCACCATCGTTGTTATATCTTTTGGTTGGGGGGATAGGGTATGAGGTAAACATTACCCTACAGACTTACAGCCGCATTGCCAATCTTGAAAAGTGCAGGTTATACACTCATTTACAGGTGCGCGAAGACGCATGGGTGATGTATGGTTTTGCAGATGAAGAGGAGCGTGCAACCTTCAGGCAACTACTTAACATTAATGGCGTGGGCGCAGCCACTGCGCGAATCATCCTTTCGTCGCTTACAACCGATGAGCTGGAACGTGCCATTATGCATGAGGATAGCAAAACATTAGAAAAAGTAAAAGGTATAGGCAATAAGACCGCCCAGCGCATCATCCTTGAACTAAAAGGCAAGGTGCTGAGGCAGAAAGATTCCACTTCTTTATTGGCTCCCGCGCACAATACAATAGCCGAAGATGCGTTAATAGCATTGGTAAACCTGGGTATAAGTAAAGCTATGGCTGAAAATGCCATTAAAAAAATTAGTGATGCGTCTTCTTTAAGTGTGGAAGGCCTTATCAAACAGGCATTGCGCATGCTGTAATTAGCAAAAAAAACAAAAATTGAAGGGGAAGCATAAATTCAGGTACAAATTTTTAGTATTTATAGCGCTGGTAGCGGCTATAATGACGGCTGCTGCGCATCCCCACCGCGGCTTTTTTGCTTTCCTGTTGCCTGCCGGCGATACTACGGGTACTGATAGCACCGACGTTAAAGATACCATGCGGCTTAAGTTCCCGATTCATGACAGGACCGGCGACCCGAGGGCTGACCTCAACCGCCCTAAAAGCATAGACCTTGCCGACCCCAAAAACGAAAAGAAGGCATTTGAATATGATGCTGATTCCAACAGGTATTATTTTTCTGACAGGATAGGCAGCGAGTATGCGCGTGACCCCACCTACCTTACCCTTAACGAATATATGCAGTACAAGGGCAAAATAGATGACGATGCCTACTGGCAGCGCCGCCTTGATGCTATGATGCTGTTTAATAAAAAGCCTGAACTGCCACAGATGTATAAAGATGGTTTGTTCGACCGCATTTTTGGTGGCGACAAAATATCGGTAAAGCCACAGGGTAATGTGGATGTTACATTTGGCGGCACCTGGCAGAATATCAAGAACCCGACACTGGTGCAGCGGGCACAGAAGTACGGCATCTTTGACTTTGATATGCAGATGAATATCAACCTGCTGGCAACGGTAGGCGATAAGCTGAAGCTGAATATAAGCAACAATACCAAGGCGACTTTCGATTACCAGAATGTACAGAAGCTGGACTATGCGGGCAAGGAAGATGAAATGATTAAAAAAATTGAGGCGGGCAACATCAGCTTCCCCCTCAAAAGCAACCTTATCAGCGGCGTACAGTCATTGTTTGGCTTAAAGGCGCAGTTACAGTTTGGCAAGCTTTGGGTAACGGGCGTTGTTTCGCAGCAAAAGTCGCAGCGCAAAAGCATGACCATACAGGGTGGCTCACAGGCGCAGCAGTTTTCTATAAAGGCTGATGCCTACGAAGAAAATAAGAACTTCCTTTTAGGCCAGTACTTTAGGGAGCACTATAACACGGCCGTTAAGAATTTCCCTATTATTAATTCGCAGGCTAACATCAGTAAAATACAGGTTTGGGTTACCAACCGTAATGGGGCGGTAACTGGTGTGCGTGAAATACTGGGCTTCCAGGATTTGGGTGAAAAAAACCCTTACCAGGCCAACATGAATAATAATGGCGGCGGTGTGCGCGATGGCGTACCTGACAATGCCAGCAACCTGCTTTATAACCGGCTGGTGCAAAACCCGGGCGGCAGGAACCAGGGTACCGCAGGCAACGTAATACAGCAGAACCTGGGGCTGCAGCCAGGGCAGGACTTTGAGCATACAACTGCCCGCCAGCTTACTGCCACAGAGTTTAACTACAATGCACAACTAGGTTATATAATGCTGCATACGCAGCTTAACCCCGACGATATTGTGGGCGTAGCTTACCGCTATACCTATAAAGGCAAAGTGTATCAGGTGGGCGAGTTTGCCGAAGATTTGCCGCCCGATACGCTGCACCCTAAAGTACTTTTCCTTAAGTTGATGAAGGGCTCAGCCAACCGTACTACATTGCCGGTATGGGACCTGATGATGAAAAATATTTACGCATTGGGCGGCTTTGGCCTTACCCGTGAGAATTTTACCCTGAACGTAATGTACCAGGACCCGGGCGGTGGCGAAAAGAGGCTGGTGCCTGAAGGCCCTAAAGAAGGTGTGCCTTATATTACGTTGCTTAACCTGGACCGTTTGAATTCGCAGAATGAAGCATCCCCCGATGGGGTTTTTGATTTTGTGGATGGCGTAACTATAAATATGCAGCAGGGGAAAATCATCTTCCCGGTACTGGAGCCATTTGGTAAAGACCTTGCTGATGCCATGGGGCCTGATTTTACCAAAGTGCAACAGCGCAGGTATATCTTCCAGGCACTGTACGATTCTACCAAAACAGTTGCGCAGCAGTTCCAGAGCCTGAACCGCTACATTATAAAAGGTACTTACAAATCATCTTCATCGCAGGATATCTTCCTGGGTGGGTTTAATATACCACAGGGGTCGGTAAGCGTAACGGCGGGCGGCACCAAGCTGGTAGAAAATACCGATTACCAGATAGAGTATGGCCTGGGGCGCATAAAAATATTAAATACGGGCATCCTCAGTTCGGGTGTGCCTATTAATGTGCAGTACGAAGACAACTCTACTTTTGGCTTCCAGCAGCAAAACTTCATGGGTGCCAGGTTCGACTATTACAAGAACAGGCATCTTACCCTTGGCGGTACTATTATGAGGCTGAACGAAAGGCCTTTTACCCAAAAGGTTAACTTTGGCGAAGACCCTATTAAAAATACAGTACTGGGCATTGACGCCAACTACCAGAACGAAGTGCCAGCAGTAACCCGCATTTTAGATAAGCTGCCTATTTACTCTACCACAGCCCCATCTTACCTCAGCGTATCGGGCGAGGTAGCCAGCATATTGCCAGGCCACCCGCAGCAGATTAACACCCTGGACCCGGAAGGCGCTGTTTACATTGATGACTTTGAGGGTACGACCAGCAGCTATGATATGCGTTTTCCTGCGCAGGCATGGTCATTGGCCTCTACGCCTTTTGGTGCAGTGGACAGCAGGGGGCGCACGCTTTTCCCTGAGGCTGGCCGCAGCAACGACCTTACTTATGGCTACAACAGGGCCAAGCTGGCCTGGTACACAATAGAGCCGACGCTTGTAGACCCTAACGGTACGGGCGTGCCTGACTATGTGAAAAACGACAGTAACCAGCACTACATAAGGCTGGTACAGATACAGGATGTATTCCCTAACAAATCTGCCATGTCTTTGCAAACATCGCTGAGCACATTTGACCTTGGTTTCTACCCAAAGGACAGGGGCCCTTATAACTTTGATGCCATTCATGTTGATGACAGTGGTAAGCTTACTAACCCGGCCGACAGGTGGGGTGGTATTACCCGCTCTATTGACAATACGGATTTTGAAGCCTCGAACGTACAGTATGTACAGTTTTGGATAATGGACCCGTTCATAAAGAACCCGGCAGGCAAAGGCTCATTATACATTAACCTTGGTTCGGTTTCGGAAGATGTACTTAAAGACTCAAGGCTTTCGTTTGAAAACGGTATACCCGTTCCATACGATATTAATAAGCTGGATACCGGGCAGTGGGGCTATACCCCAAGGTTTGCGCAGCAGATAACCCGTGCGTTTGATAACGATGCTGCCTCACGTGCGCAGCAGGATGTAGGCTATGACGAAATGGACAATGGCAAGGAAGCTACCCAGTTCAAAGTTTTCCTGAATACCCTTAAAGCCCGCCTTGGTGCTACAAACCCCGCTTACATAAAGGCTGCAGGCGACCCATCGAACGATGATTACCACTACTACCGTGGCACCGACTATGACAATGCCAAGACAGGCATCCTGGGCCGCTACAAAGGGTTTAACAACCCTGAAGGCAACTCGCCGGTAACCGATCCTAATTCAGCCTACGCAACATCTGCAACTACCATTCCTGAATCGGAAGATATCAACAGGGATAACACCCTGAACGAGGCTGAAAACTATTACCAGTACCGCATAGATATGGACCCGAATAGCATGAAGGTGGGTTCTAACTACATTATCAATACACAGGTATCGAACGTGAAGCTGCCTAATGGCCAAACGGAAAGCGAAACCTGGTACCAGTTTAAAGTACCTATAAAAAACTACGACCACAAAGTAGGCGGCATATCTGACTTCCGTTCTATCCGTTTCATACGTATGTTCATGAGCGGCTGGCAGGATAGCGCAATCCTCAGGTTTGCATCGCTGGAGCTGGGCCGCAGCCAGTGGCGCTCTTACAACTATTCACTGACTACACCGGGCGAAAACCAGCCACAGCAAAACTCAACTACTACCGACTTCTCGGTTACATCAGTAAGTATTGAAGAAAATGGCCTGCGCGACCCTATACGCTATGTGATACCACCGGGCGTAAACCGCCAGCAGCAGGCTACAACAACAGGGCAGGCGTTCCAGCTTAACGAGCAGTCATTATCACTAAAGGCATGCGGCCTGGTTGATGGCGATGCGCGGGGTGTATTTAAAGAAGTAAACGTAGACATGCGCCAGTTTAACTACCTGCGTATGTTTATACATGCGGAATCGCAACTGGGGCAGATACCTGTTAAGAGTGCCGATGTGAGTGCGTTTATGCGTATAGGCAGCGACTTTACCGGTAACTATTACGAGTACCGTATGCCGCTTACGATATCATCGCCCGGCAACAACGATGAAAACAGCGTTTGGCCGGCAGCCAATGAAATGAACCTTACCCTGCAGGACCTCGTTACTGCTAAAAAGAAAAGGGACGCAGAAAACTGGCCAATATACATACCGTACAATACCGTTGACTCAAAAGGCAATGTAATTGTGGTAATAGGCAACCCTAACATAGGTACTGCCAAGAACATAATGCTGGGTATCCTGAACCCTAAGAAATCGAACCTTACACCTAGCGACGACGGTATGTCTAAGTGCTTTGAAGTATGGTTTGACGAGATGAGGATGGCTGGTACTAACGACCAGCCCGGCTATGCAGCAGCAGGCAAGGTAGCGGTACAGATGGCCGACCTGGGCAGCGTAAACCTTTCGGGCAGTATGCACACTATGGGCTATGGCAGCATAGACCAGAAAATACAGCAGCGCTCGCAGGATAACTATTACCAGTACAACGCATCCACCAACCTGAACATGGGTAAGCTGATGCCAAGGAACTGGGGTGTTGTATTGCCTGTATATGTTGGCTACACGCAGAATGTAAGCACACCTAAGTACAACCCTTACGACCTTGACGTATTGCTTACTGATGCTACCGCTGCACAGGCCAATGCAGCCAGGAGCGATTCGCTAAGGAGGGCAGCGCAGGACTTTACCTCTATTACCAGCATCAACTTTACCAACGTAAAAATTAATGGCAATTCAACCAAGCCATCTAAATCAATAAGGCTGCCCTGGAGTATTAAAAACTTTGATTTTAACTACTCTTACAACAACCAGTACAAGCATAACCCGTTTGTGGAACTGGATAATTTGAATACCCAGAGGTTTGGCGTTGGCTATGTGTACAGTTTAAAAACAAAGACATTTGAGCCGTTCAAAAAAATGGTAAAGTCAAAGTCCAAGTGGTTTACACTGATCAAGGATTTCAACTTTAACCCAATACCGTCCAACTTCTCTGTGCGCAATGACCTTAACCGCATTGTTGAAGAAACGCAGGTGCGTAATGTAAATGATGGCAGTGGCTACAAGGCACCATCCACCTTCTACAAAAACTTTAACTGGACGCGTGCCTACAATATGCGTTGGGAGCTGGCTAAGTCGCTCTCGCTGGATTATACGGCTACCAACATATCGAGGATTGACGAGCCTTATGGCAGGCTAAATACTACGCAGAAAAGGGATAGCCTGCTGGGCGTGCTGGGGACTTTTGGTGCCAACACATCTTACCAGCAAAGCCTGAACAGCTCTTATACAGTACCATTCGCCAAGCTGCCGCTTACCGACTGGATGACGTTGCGCCTAACATATAACGCCACTTATTCATGGACAGGTGCAGCACCGGTTGCCCGCCAACTGGGTAATACGCTGGGCAACACCAACACCAAACAACTGGCGGGTAATTTGAATTTTGCACAGCTCTACACTAAATGGAGGTGGCTGCGGGCATTGAATACCAAGCCAACACATGGCGGCGGCAAGCCCAAATCGGACGTAAGCACAACTGAGCCTGCAGCAGGTGGGCTGGGTAAGGGCATTGCACCCAAACTACAGGACTTAAGGAAGATACCGGGCGCTACCAGCACAGGTGGGGATGTAGATGA
>CANBTK010000097.1 GCA_947372365.1 Flavipsychrobacter stenotrophus
TGCCGATGCAAAAAAATATGCTGCTTCTATTGCCTACGTGACTAAAGAAAAACTGATGCCGCCCTGGCCCGCCGACCCGCACTATACCGAGTTTAAGGGGCAAAGGGTATTAAGCGACAGGGATATCAAAGTACTAGCCAAATGGGTGGCAGACGGCACTACTGAGGGCCCGCCAACAAAGTTGCCTTTGCTGCCAGCCTACCCTGTTGGGTCGCTAGCCGGGCAGCCAGACATGCGGATACCTGTAAAACCATATTACCTGCCTGCCAATAGCAGCGATAAATTCCTTTTGGTGAAAGTAGCTTACCAATTGCCTGCCGATACGTTTGCCAGCCTTATTGAATTTGTGCCCGGAAGCAGTAAAACCGTTCACCATGTTAATGGTGATATGGTTAAGTACGATTTCAACAAAAAGGGCAATGTCTTTACCGGGGAGCAGGTTGTTAACATGGTTGAAGATACGGCGACATTAGTCAAGGCATATGAGAAGCTAGGCCTGCCAAACGATGACGGCAGCTACCCTACACTACAAAAATCTGTCGTCAATTATTTGCCCGGCGCGGTAGGCCAAAAATACCCGGCTGGCATTGGAGGGTATTTCCTGCCCCGGAAAGGCGCATTCCTGCTTAATGACATACATTATGGCTTTACGAATAAAGATGATGTTTGGGATAGCTCTTATATCAATGTCTTTTTTTCAAAAACGCCGCCCAGGCGGCCGGTGCAGGAGTTCCAGCTGGGCACACTGGGCATAGCACCAGTGGAGCCTGACCTGATCATTGAGCCTGATGCTGTAAAGCAAGTTTCCAGCCATTTAAAAATTGGGCAGGACATATCGGTACTTACTATAAACCCGCATATGCATTTGCTGGGCAAAACGTTTAAGGCATATGCGGTAAAACCTGATGGGGATACGATAAAGCTGATATCTATCCCAAGGTGGGATTTCAACTGGCAATATTTCTATACGTTTAAAAAAATGGTGAAAATTCCGGCACACAGCACCATTTTTGCCGAGGGTTTGTACGACAATACCCGGCAAAACCTTAACAACCCTTTTAACCCGCCAAAGCAGGTTACTGACCAGAATGGCAGCATGAAGGCAACTGATGAAATGTTCCAGTTTATTATTACGTACCTACCCTATGAGGCTGGCGATGAGAACACCAGCCTGGAATAAAAACTAACGGTAGTTTTTAAGCGGGGAGTCCGGTTCATTAAGAAAATGTTTGAATACCATCTTATCGGCTAAAGACGGGAAAAGTTTATTAATCCACACCGTCAGCTTCCCTTGCCCTGTCATTACAATTGCCCTTTTCCTTAGCCTGATGCCGTCCATAATGCGGCGTGCACATTCTTCCGCACTCATTAGCTTGCTCTCGTCGAGCGGAGTTTCGCCTTGCGCCGTACCATCAGCTCCACGGGCAACATTACGGATATTTGATGCAATAAAACCGGGGCAAACCCACATAACATTTACGCCGGTACCGAGTAGTTCAGTCCGCAGCGACTCCAGGAAACCTTGCATGGCGAACTTTGAAGCTGAATAGCCCGTACGGCACGGCAGCCCCCGGTAACCGGCAATTGACGAAACGCCAGCAATTACCCCTTTTTGTTTCCTTATAGAGGGTAGGGCATACTTGGTGGTATATACTACACCCCAAAAATTAATATTCATCAACTCCTTTATCACCTTTAAATCCACCTCCTCAAATAACGCACGCATACTTATGCCGGCATTATTAATCAGCACATCTATTTGCCCCCACTTGGCCAAAACAGCATTTATGAATTGTTCGCAATCGGCTTCCTGGCTTACATCAGCTTTACAACAAAGCAGGTTCTCATTGCCCGTGCCAAACAGTTCCTGCAATTTTTGAAGGTTTCTGGCGCAAACCGCCACCCGGGCACCCGAAGCAAGCGCATTTTCGCAAAGGGCCTTTCCTATACCTGAGGAAGCGCCTGTTATAACAACTATTTTATTATTAAAGCTTGAAGGCTGCATAAATTAAACTGATGACGTGCTTTATTCAACAAAAGATGGCTCAAAGGTAAACTTAGCCCTCCATATATTTTGTGTTGCAGGCAAAACAACAACGTATACAGCCCAATAATTTCATTAAAAACAGGGTATCTGAAACGTTTCATAAAGGACTGGCAGGCAAGGTAAATAGGCTGCCTTGAAACGAATTAAGGTAGGCATTACCGAGGCAAAAAAGCCATAGGAATTCGCGATAATACATCAAAACAACTACTCCGTTCTAACCCGGCAAATTATAGGTTGGCAGGCTACTATTACCAAAAGTTAATATTTCAAAAAACATAGGCACACAAATTCAACGTTTATACCACAAAACCCAGTTTTTTTCTATGAAAAGTTATTTATTTTGACGGATATTCATAAATTTACAGTGCAAATATTAAAAAAAATAAAAGTGAATTTCTGCCTAGAAAACAGGGGTTTCTTTTTGCTGTAAATTACATTAATTATTTCACAACTATATTGCATATGAAAGTTCTCTATAAAACACCCGGGCAACTGTTTACAAAGGTTGCTTTTACTATTCTGGTTTTATTGATGAGTTGCGGGGCTTATGCCAACCATATTGTAGGGGCTGACTTATTTTACACGTACATAAGCGGCAACACATATAAGATAACATTCGTTGCGTATGGCGACTGTGGGCCGGCAAGTGCTGGGCCATTTGCCCAGCTGCCTAATGCTAGGCCGCAAATATGCGTCTATAATGGCGCTACTTACGTTGCTACTGTAAATTTGCGCATTGATACCCCGGCTAACCCATATACCGGCAAAGAAATTACCCCTGTTTGCCCTGCAGATTCAGCTAATACACAGTGTACTAACCCTTCGTATTCAATACCAGGCATTAAAAAATTTGTATACACTGGCACTTATACCATGCCATCTGCGTCGCACAACTGGAGGTTTATATTTGACGGAGGCATGGGGGCTACCAGTGCGGGCAGGGCTGCTGCAATTACTAACATCGCCAGTGGTACCATAATACAGCTTATAGACTCACTGGACAATACTTATCATAATAACTCAAGCCCTGCGCTTACTATTGTACCTACTCCATTTTTCTGCCTTAACTCTTCAGATAGTTACAATCCCGGCGCGGTGGACCCGGAAGGTGATAGCATGAGGTTTAACCTTGTTGCTGGCACAGTTGGTTCTAATACGTGCGGCTCTATTGGTAGTTCCGTAACCTATACTGGCGGCTATACACCTACTGCCCCACTGGCTGTTACTACAGGCACGCTGGTATTTAACAATGCCACTGGGCAAATCAACTTCTTTCCCAATGCACTACAGCGGTCGCTGGTAGTGTACAATGTTACCGAATACCGCAACGATACGTTTATAGGTACAAGCCAAAGGGAAATGACATTCCTGGTGCTTACCTGCACTACCCCTCCTCCTACCGGGTCTTTCTCTACATCTTCGGCCGGGGTAATTGTTGATAGCAACCACTTTAGCGTATGCACGGGCACGGGCAGCTATTCAGTTACTTTAACGCCAACCGAGGCTGATACGTCAAAAGTGATTTATGTATCTACTTCCGGCTTACCAGCGGGTTCCAGTTTTGTAACTATCAACGATAGTACTAACCACCCTACCTGCACCTTCACGTGGACAACGGCAAGCGTGCCTGTAGGCAGCTACACTTTCTTCGTCACCTTTAAAGACAATAGCTGCCCGGTTAATGGCGTAAGGACTAATGCGTATACTATAACGGTGGCACCTTTACCTAATGTTGATGGCGGCCCTATGGTTACTATATGTGCTGGCTCATCTACAGTGTTGACTGCAACAGGTGCAGCTACGTATACGTGGTCGCCGGCAACAGGCCTGTCATGTACCGCATGTGCCAGCCCTACAGCCAGCCCGGCTTCTACTACCCTCTATACAATCACTGGCACAAGCGCTGTGGGCTGTGTAAGTACCGATACTGTAACTGTATTTGTTAATCCGAACCCTGCAGGCATTACCGGCTCATCGCCAATTTGCGTAGGCTCCACCACAACACTTAGCGATGCAACTTCAGGCGGCACGTGGTCAAGTAGTGGCTCTGCAATTGCTACAGTCAACCCATCAACGGGCGTTGTTACCGGGGTTTCAGCAGGCACTGTTAATATTTCATATGTATTGCCTACCGGCTGCTTCCAGTTATTTAACTTCACTGTAAACCCAATACCGACTGCTATAGGCGGCCCTACACAAGTTTGTGTGGGTTCTACTATTACCGAAACAGATGGTGTTACAGGCGGCACATGGGCAACCAGCGATGTTACTGTGGCATCAATTGACGCAACAACCGGCGTAACCACCGGCGTGGGGGCAGGTACAGTAACCATTACGTATGCGCTGCCTGCGGGCTGCTTGGTTACCCGCACTATTACAGTGAACCCGTTACCGGCTGTTATTACGGGGACCACTACTTTATGCGCAGGGACAGTTACTTCGCTCAGCGATGCTACTGGCGCCGGAACATGGACTACCAGCAGCGCAGCAATTGCGTCGGTTGTGAGCTCTACTGGTGTCGTATATGGTGTGTCGGCAGGCACTGCTACAATTTCTTACACATTGGGCACAGGGTGTTACCAAACTACGACCGTAACAGTAAACCCTCTGCCAGCTGTAATAGGTGGGCCTACGCAGGTTTGTGTTGGCTCTACAATAACGCTAACGGATGGCACAGCAGGAGGAACATGGGCTACTACCAATGCATCAGTAGCTTCAATTGACGCAACTGGTGTTGTTACGGGTGTTGCAGTGGGCACGGTAACTATCTCTTATACCCTGGCAACCGGATGTTATAAAACAACGACCGTCACTGTAAACCCACTTCCGGCTACTATTGGTGGCCCAACGGTAGTGTGTGTTGCTGCAAGCATTACATTAACCAACTCCTCTACAGGGGGCACATGGACCACGTCCAGCGCTACAACAGCTTCGGTAGCAGGCAGTACCGGAGTTGTAACCGGGGTTTCTGCGGGCACAGTTACTATCACTTATACCCTGCCAACCACTTGTTATATTACAACAACAGTCACTGTAAACCCATTGCCAGTTGCGGGCACAATCGGGGGGCTGACAACGGTTTGCGTAGGCAACACAATCAATATGACAGAAACAGTGACCGGCGGTACATGGAGCAGCACCAATACTAGTATTGCAACCATATCTGCTACGGGCGTTGTTACTGGCGTGGCAGCAGGTACCGATACTGTAAAATACTCGGTTACCAATTCATGTGGCACAGCCGTAGCTACTTATGTAATTACAGTTATTGCTTTCCCAACCGCAGGCACAATTACCGGCCCTACCAACGTATGTGAAAACGCATCTGTAACTTTTACCGATGCCATATCAGGAGGAACCTGGACCAGTGCCAACACATCAATTGCGGTGGTTACTGCTGGTGGAGTTGTAACCGGCGTACTTGCGGGTACTACAACCATTAGCTATGCCGTTACCAATTCATGCGGCACGGCATACGCTACCAAAACAATTATTGTAGACCCCATACCTACAATAACCATTACCCCGTCGGCACCCGATTATTGTATTGGCGGCACTACCCCACTTGTAGCGAGTGGCGCGGTGAGTTATACCTGGACACCGGGTACGGCATTGACTGCAACTACCGGCTCATCAATAATGGCCAACCCTACCACAACGACAACTTATACTGTAACAGGCGTTGCCGCAAATAATTGTACCAACACAAATAGTGTTGTGGTTACCGTACATCCGCTGCCCACAATAACAATACCTAATGTTATTATTTGCGCCGGTACTACTACAGTGCTTACAGCAAGCGGAGCAAATACCTATGTATGGAGCCCGGCTGCAACGCTTAGCAGCAGTACAGGCAACAGCCTCATTGCCAGCCCTACTGACACTACGACCTATACAATTGTAGGCACCGATATTTATGGCTGTGTAAACTCAACAACAGTTACGGTTGATGTGAACCCAATTCCGCCGCCACCAAATGTAACTACCCCGGTTAATTATTGCCTCACAGCTACATCGGTTCCGTTAACTGCGGCAGGTATTAGTTTGCTGTGGTATAATGTAGCTACTGGCGGCACAGGCAGCGCTACAGCACCAACGCCATCAACGGCGGCTGTAGGTACTTTCGATTATTATGTAACGCAAACCGTTGACTATTGCGAAAGCCCACGGGCAGATATACAGGTGAACATACTACATAACTCAATTACCAACTTTAGTTACACAATTAACTATGGTTGCACATTTGATACCGTACAGTTTACCAATACATCGCAGTATTCCAGCCATTATGAGTGGTCGTTTGGCGATGGCAGCACATTGGTAGACTCCAATACCAACCCTGTACACTACTACCTTCCGGCGCATGTCAATACAAACTATACGGTGAAGCTGCATGGCTTTAACTCATTGTGTTTTGACGACTCTACGATACAGGTACTTACCCTAACGCCAGACCCTAACCCAAAGAAAGTAATCACGGGCATTACTGCTGACCAGACTATATTATTTGGCAACAGTGTTCAGCTGGATGCTGAAGGGGCTTTTATCTATTACTGGAAACCGGATAATGGTTCGTTGAACAACCCAAATATCAACAACCCAATTGCAACCCCTAGTGTAACAACTACCTATATTGTTTATGGCTACGACAAGACCGGCTGCCTTGATTCGGCAAAGGTGGATATTACTGTAGATTTTAATGATGCTGATTTTATACCATCCGGGTTTACGCCAAATGGAGATGGGCAGAATGATGTATTCAGGATATCCCACCTCAAATATGGCAAGCTGGTTGAATTTAGCGTTTACAACCGCTGGGGGCAGCGCGTTTTCTATACCAGCGATATTAATAAAGGCTGGGATGGCCATTTTGACGGCGAGCCACAGGACATGGGCGTATATAGCTACCTGGTAATATTAAGCCATACAGATGGCACCAATAAGGTGTACAAGGGGACTATTACCCTGATACGGTAACACAAAATAAAATATATCATTAT
>CANBTK010000098.1 GCA_947372365.1 Flavipsychrobacter stenotrophus
GTGGGGCTTGTAGAATTAAAGAAAATAACCCCTCCTATTCCATTATAAACGACTTGATGTAGCTCGCGCCATGAGTATCGGTAAGCCTCACGAAATACATGCCATAAGGCAGGAATGACAGGGCGAGGCTGGCCTTGGCATCGCTTAATTCGAACTCCTTCAGCAACTGGCCATGGGTATTGATGATGGCTGCGTGGGTTATGGTAATACCATCGGCCATTTCAAAATTCAGCGCATTGGTTACCGGGTTTGGGTAAAGCTTCATTTTGCTGTTCTGCGCAATATTCATAATGCCCGCAGGCGCATTGCCTACTACAAACTGCCCCATCATGCCTTCGTCTTCGTGCAGCGCAATATGGCAATGGAACATATACGGGTGCAGTGAATCGGAATAGTCAGCAAAGCGGGCAATGAACTGTACATTCTGGTGTGCAGGCACAAAAATAACATCCTTCCAGCCCTGCTGGTATGCAGGTGCAGGCGATCCATTAATGCTCAGCACATTAAACTCTACATCGTGTATATGGAACGGGTGGCCGAAATTACCAGTGTTGGTAATAGACCATATCTCGGTATTATCAAGCGGCACATGGTAGTCAATAGTGTTGATATTAAACAGGTGGTGGTTCAGTATAAACGCATTGGGGCCTAAAATGCCCGGTACGCCTGTACTATCGCTTATGGAAACGTTGCGGGTAAGTACTGCCGAAGAAGCCGGGATAAAGGTATTGGTAGTAAGGCTATGAGGAACTGACGTAACGCCAGTGCCTGTTGCCGCGCCTACTACCAGGTGCAGGATATTAAAGTCTTTATGCCCCAGGTAGTTGCCGAAAGGCCCTGTAGTGAAGTTTTCGCCACCTGCCACACCAGCGGTTGGCAAAGCAGAGTTGTAAGCCTTCAGGTCAACAGTTGTGCCCGACTGGCCGGTGCAGTTAACCAGTATTTCGTAGCGCTCGCCTGCATGTATAAGCAGGCGGGTAAGGCCTACTGAAGTATCTAGTAAGCCGCCATCGGTAGTTATCACATAAAAAGTACGGTTGTCGCTGAAACCTATGTTGTAAGAGCGCTCAATAGCCGCATCCAGTAAACGGAACCTGAGCACCTGCGCAGGCACATTATATTGTGCCCTTACTACGCCATTGGTAAGCATGGTGTCGCCATAAGGCGCGATGGTAAATTGGTTCAGCGCATCGAACTTGCGGTCGGTGAGCATAAGCGGTATATCGTCTACGCCATAGGTGCGTGGCAGTGCCAGCGCACTTTCTACACTGTCCCTAATGATGATGAAGCCACCCAGGCCCATGTTCATCTGCTCTTCTGCCTTCATGTGCAGGTGTGGGTGGTACCAGTAGGTGCCAGCGTTGTTATCTACTTTCCAGTAGGGGCTCCATGTGGTAAAGGGCGGCACTGTTTGGTGCGGCCCGCCGTCCATAATAGCCGCAAGATGCATGCCGTGCCAGTGCACGGTAGTAGTATCGTTAAGCCGGTTGTGTACGTTTATGTGTACCACATCGCCCTTGTTCCATATGAGGGTAGGGCCCCAGAAGTTGCCATTATACCCTCCGGTTACGGTTTGGTTCCCGGTAAGTATCTGGTCAAATGTATCCCTGGCCGTGAGGTCGAAGGTTGTACCCGCAAGGGTATCGGGTATCCTGAGCGTATTGTACTGCGCGTGCGAAGTAGCTGCGCCCATGCAGAATAGGGCAATCAAAAAATGTAACCTGAAGCGCATAAAGAGAGCAATTTTGTGTTTAGACGATGGTTTAACCCAAATCCTTCTGGCTTTGGGTTAATAAGTTTATATAACGAGTAATGCGATGGATAGGATGCAACCTTTTGCCAGTTAAGGCTATGCCATTTTAACGCCAAGAACGCAGAGGGATCGCAAAGCGGGCGTAAAGCCCGCGGGTTTTATGCGGATTCTTTTATAAGCGGTTAGTATGGCACCTGCTTACCTACCCAAGAAAAATGCCGGCTGATTAGCCGGCATTTTTCGTAAATATTAAATATCAAAAGTTAAGCTTATTTACCTTTTACGTGCATAGTTGCGCGGCGATTTTTAGCCCTTCCTTCTGGCGTATCGTTTTCAGCTATCGGGCTTTTAGGGCCATGGCCTACTACTTTCAGCCTCTTGGTAGAAACACCCTTGCCTTGTAAATACTTCTTAACTGCTTCAGCCCTCTTTACAGACAGAACTTTGTTGTAAACTTCAGAGCCGCTGTTATCGGTATAACCATCAATAACTACTGTTACTGATTTATCTTCAGCCAACTGCCTTACTGCTTCATCCAGTATTGGGTAAGACTCACTTGAAATTTCGTTCTTGTTTGTTTCGAACAAAATAGGTGTAGTCATATCCACATGTGCAGGAGGTGGTGGCGGCGGTGCTACGACAGGGCAGCCGTTATTGCTTTCAGGGCCTATTTCGTTAGGGCACTTGTCTTCGTTATCAGGTATGCCGTCGCCATCTGTATCAGGGCAACCATGGTACTTAGCCAGGCCTTTTACGTCAGGGCAAGCGTCATCTTTATCAGCAACGCCATCGCCGTCCCTGTCAGGGCAGCCATGCAGCGTTATTAAGCCAGGTACGCCAGGGCATGCATCTTCCCTATCTGGTACGCCGTCGCCATCGCCATCAGGGCAGCCATGGAATTTGAATGGGCCGGGTTCGCGTGCGCAAGAGTCTTCGCAGTCAGGAATGCCATCGTGGTCAAAGTCAGGGCAGCCAAACAGTTCGCCAGGGCCAGGTATGGTTGGGCACTTGTCCTTTACATCAGGTGTACCATCGTGGTCGGTATCCTTAAGCTTGCCTATGAAGAACCTTACACCGAGGTTTAGGCCAACAGACTGGTTGTTGCTGTTGCTAACCGATTGCAGCATTGATGTGTAGCTACCCATTTTGTCGGTAAGCTGGTTAGTGTTATTGCTGGTGTTTTTAACTGGCTGGTACATGTAATACAAACCGAAGTTAAGCGCTACATTGTTAGACAAAAACACGTTCAATGACGGCTGCAGGAAGTAACCCAATGAGCCGGTTGTGTAGCTGTAATCGCCTGTCTTGCTGGTAGGTGCCTGGTTCAGGCCTACGTTATAGCCAGCAGCATGCAATGCAGCAAGTGAACCGGCAGTCTGGCCAGCAGCCTGGGTGTACCTTACGTTATTAACGTTGGTTGCCCCCGCAGTGTTGTCGTAGCTGTAAGTTGTTGTGCTACCGCTTGTTGTTTTCGTGTATATTGCTTCGTAGTTAAACGCAGCATCGGTAGTATAAGAGTTCTTGTTTGTTATGTTAAACATAACACCTGCATCAGCAGTAAAACCCCATGTTTTATTAATACGCTTTTTGTACTTTAACAGTACAGGGATATTAACGTTAGTGATTTTCAGTTTTTCAACTATCGGGCCGGTTGCTGTAACTATCTGCCTGAAAGTATGCCCGTTAAAATCGGACGGGTTCTGGTACTCTACATGGTATTTATCAAGCGTCATATCGCCTTGTTGCATAAAATACGCAACACCCGTACCTAAACCCCAATGGCGCTTTTTACCGAAAAATAAGCCTAGCTGGCCATCAAAGCCATACGACATGCCCTTTGAAAATTTAAGGCTGCCGATATCCATAACCGCAGGGTTAAGGAGCGTGCTTACATCGCTTTTTGTTATACTTTGCATTAAGGCACCACCCGTAAGGTTCACATCAAGCACCAGCCTGTAGAGGTTGCTATCCGCGTACTTATTGCCTACAGCCTTTTGTGCAAAGCCTTGTAGGCCAAATGCTGACCCGACAAACAATAGTAATAATTTCTTCATATATTTGATTTACGGTGCAAAACTAATAAAATTTCGGACATATAGCATATTATACAAGATTTATTTTATAGAACCATAACAATAAGCCTTATTCATAACATAAACTCTTACCAATACAATTAAAATAAAAAGCAAGAAAATGCGCCGGATTTTGCCCTAAAAAGCCTTGAAAAATTAAGGTGAAAATCAATAACTTAAATTAAAAAACGCGCAATACACAAATTGCATATAATATTATTTTTAACAAAAACGCAGTCGATTCCGGCCGGTACAGGAATAAAGGTTACAGATGACATTTGTCCGTCTAAAAAACGAGAGTTCGTGTTTTAGCTTATTCGTGTTTACCAAACTAATGAAAGTCGCCGCGATAGCGGACATTAGAGTAAGAGGCTTCAACAAAACACGCCGCAAGGCTTCTTTTAGCCGCGGAGCGATAGCTAAAAGTGGCGCTTTTCTTTGTTCCTTTCTTTTTCGCCAAGAAAAAAGAAAGGAATGGAGACGCGATTAAATCAACCAATAAAGCAGCCTGTTCCATAGGGGATTCGGTCAAAAGCATTGCCAATGTTGCATCTTGCCATAGGTAAGCTATTTTTATCGGACAAAAATGGTTACAAATAGATAAACCCAATATCGGCCTTTTCTCCAAAAGCCTTCCTGATGCGCTCGGGATGGGTATCGGACAAAATAACCTGCCCGAAACCCTTCTGGCAAATAATACGCAGCAAAGCCTCCATCCTATCCTGGTCCAGCTTCTCGAAAATGTCATCAAGCAACAATATAGGCTGGTGCCCCAGGGCTTTGCTTAGGTAGGCATACTGCCCCAGCTTCATGGCAAAGAGAAAGCTCTTCTTCTGCCCCTGCGAGCCAAATTGCTTTAGCACCATGCCATTTATGGAAAAATCCCAGTCATCCTTATGTACCCCACGTAGCGTACGCTGCATACGGAGGTCGTGCTCCAGGCTGCCGTGCAGCCATAACTGCATAGGCTTTTGTTCCAGGTCGGTATTATAAGCGGCATGTATGGCCTCCTTGCCGCCTGAAAGCTTATGGTAGAATTCTGTGAGCAGGGGCAAAAATGCCTGCAGGAACACTGCCCGCTGGCGGTGTATGTATTCGGCACAAACTGTAAGCTGGGCGTTATAAAAATCGAGCTCAGAATAATCGGGAGCTGCTTTAAAAGCCTGCATTTTAAGCCAGGCATTGCGTTGCAGCAACACTCGCTGGTAGAGCATCAGTTTCTCAAGATAGGTAGCATCCACCTGCCCCAGTATGCTATCTACCCAGCGGCGGCGCTGTTCGCTGCCCCCGTTTATCAGCTCAGTATCATCGGGCGCTATCATTACTGCCGAAAACCGGCCTATATGGTCTGTAAATTTCTCGTATGCAACATTGTTCCTGAATACCTCTTTCTTTCCCGCTTTCCATTTGCAACTTATATTATCGCCTTTACCTTCCCCTGCAAAAATACCAGTAACCCTGAAGCCGTCTGTACCCATCTGGGCACTGTTCTGCTGGTAGGCACTCAGGTAGCTTTTGGTATAGCAGAGGTAATAAACAGCATCCAGCAAGTTAGTCTTACCGCTTCCGTTGGCACCAGTAATGCAGGTTACGGGTGCACCAAATTCAAACACCGAAGAGGTGTAATTGCGGAACTGGATTAAAGAAATTTTCTGGATGTTAGTTTGCTGCAATGCACTGAAAGTAAGCTGGTAAAATTACAAAAAGTAAGTTTGCAAAACGTGCCTGGCCAACAGCATAAATATATTAAGGCCAACAAAATCAGCTTGCACCCCGAAAACAAAATAGAGCCAAAGCACTCGCCGCAATAAACATAACAACAATACACATATTTACTTACCGACACAATACCCCTACTCACCGACTGTTACAATTTTCTCGCCTAATTGCGGTTCCCCACGTTTAGTTACAGGGCTACATTTGTTCCACAATCAACAAGATATGCGCAGACAATTCAGAGTGCGGGACTGGAATGACCCAAATTGGGAGGCCAATATGAAGGAGTACCAGAAAAGAAGGAACCAAGGCAGGTCGTCATTTGGTATTGCAGTTGCTGTCATTGGCTTATTATGGATATGTGCTACCGCTTTTCATTTCGATTTTGAATGGGAAAACCACTGGCCATTTATACTTATCATTTTAGGCATATTCATCGGCATTAAAAACAATTTCCGCAATTCAGCCTGGTGGATACTTATGCTAATAGGCGGGGCGAACCTGGCAGAGATGCACCTGTACAATTACAGCGAGTACATATTGCCGGGTGCACTGGTAATAGGCGGCGTGGCACTGGCACTCACCCGGAACCGCAACAAGCAATGCACACCCAATTTTAAAGTGGATAATTCTATTTCCACCGAAAGCAACCTGAGGATGGATGTAACATTTGGGGGAAGGAAAGAAATGGTTACGTCTAAAGAGTTCAAGGGCGGTACTATAGGCGTAACCTTCGGCGGCTGCGAGCTTAATTTTATGCAGGCTGACATAGTGGATTCACCGGCCATTTTAGACCTCAAAGTATCATTTGGCGGCGTTGAAATTATTGTGCCTTCGCACTGGCATGTACAAAATGAGATCAACCCATCTTTTGGCAATGTTGAAGACGAACGGAACATACAAACAGCATCTGGCGTTGAAAACAAAAAGGTGCTTATACTCAGGGGCACCTGCTCGTTTGGCAATGTTGAAATAAAGTCCTACTAGCCGCGCGGCGAAAGCCGCAAGCCAATTAATACACATCGTACTACCCGAAGTTCTTTAATAACCACCACGGAAACACTATAAATTTCGCCCGGTGCACACACAGGAAATGTGGTGGCACTGGGCGGAGCAATTCACCACACACAATCTAATTAGAATGAAATCATTTACTGCTCAGATTATTTACAGGATAGAATGCGAAGGCTTGCCAACCGACCAATACGAAGAGCAATGGAGGCTGGTTTATGCCGAAAGCGAGGCAACCGCGCTCACCGAAGCAAAAAAAGCCGGGCTGGGCGAAGAAGCTACCTTCATTGACCGGCATGGCCGCACCATATGCTGGCGCATGCTGGCAGTAAAAGACCTACAGCCAATAGAACTTATAAATGGCGGGCTGTTGTTTTCGATGGTACGCGAGCCTGAAATGGTTGCCGCCCCGTTGTGGATAGCATAAGAATGGAAAAACAATCATTAAATACTCCGTGCCATATGGCCGGGGGTAT
>CANBTK010000099.1 GCA_947372365.1 Flavipsychrobacter stenotrophus
ACAGTTCCATACTGGCACCAACAATGGGCGAAAAATGCACATAAACCATAGCCCCGGCATTCAGCGACACCTTGTGGTAGCCATAGTAGGAATCGCCATCTACCTGCGCAAAATTAAGCCCCGCCATCAAAGCCGCCGTGAAAGGTTTGTGTTCATCGCCATACATATTCTGGGCACTTGCCGTAAAGCAGCAAAAAGTGATTAGCGGCGAAAGGATCCATTTTTTCATACCGGGCGCAGCCAGCGGCCACATGCTTATATAACTGCAAAGGTACTCGGTTTAGTGTATGGGGGCGGTGTAAGCCAGCCGAAAGCGATAATTATCAAATTTTTATATTTTATTTTTGATTTGCCCCCTGTTTCCATGGCTGTTACTGATTAACTTTGCCGCCATATAAATGGACTTTAAATTAATAGCACACGATAGTGCATCATCATCGCGCGCAGGCGTAATAACTACTGCCCATGGCGAAATAGAAACACCTATTTTCATGCCCGTGGGTACCGTGGGCAGTGTAAAAGCAGTTACGCATGAGCAACTGGTTAAGGAAGTTAAGGCCGAAATAATACTGGGCAATACTTACCACCTGTACCTGCGCCCCGGCACTGACGTGCTGAAGGCTGCGGGCGGGCTGCATAAATTCAGCGGCTGGCCAAGGCCAATCCTCACCGACAGCGGTGGTTACCAGGTTTTTTCGCTGGCAGCCAACAGGAAGATAAAAGAGGAAGGCGTTGTTTTCCAGTCGCATATTGATGGGTCAAGGCACCTTTTCACGCCCGAAAATGTAATGGATACCCAGCGGGCAATAGGCGCAGATATCATCATGGCTTTTGATGAATGCCCCCCCTACCCTTCGGAATATAGCTATGCGCAAAAATCAATGGAATTAACCCATAGGTGGCTGGCGCGCTGCGTGAAACATTTAAGCGATACCGAGCCTCTTTATGGCTACGAGCAAACCCTGTTCCCAATTGTGCAGGGCAGTACCTTCCGCGACCTCAGGCAGGTTTCGGCTGAATTTATTGCATCCATGGGTTGCGATGGCAACGCCATTGGCGGGCTATCGGTAGGCGAGCCGGAAGAAATGATGTATGAACTGTGCGCCCTTAGCTGCGAATACCTGCCGCAGGATAAGCCACGCTACCTGATGGGCGTAGGCACGCCATGGAACATACTTGAAAATATTTCGCTGGGCGTAGATATGTTCGACTGTGTAATGCCTACCCGCAATGGCCGTAACGGCATGTTGTTTACGACCAATGGCGTTATTAATATACGAAACAAGAAATGGGCAACCGATTTCAGCGTCATTGACGATGGCATTGAGTGCTATACCAGCAACTACTACAGCAAGGGCTACCTCAGGCACCTGTTTATAGCCGGCGAGATACTGGCCATGCAGATAGCCAGCATACATAACCTGGCATTTTACCTGCACCTGGTAAAGCAGGCAAGGGAGCACATAATAGCCGGCGACTATAACGCATGGAAAAATGAAATGATACCACGGCTGAAACAAAGGTTGTAGTAGATAGTAGAAAGTAATTAGTAGATAGTAATTAGTAGATAGTATTTAGTAGAAAGTATTTAGTAGAAAGTAGAAAGCTGGCCTTGCAGACTCTTAATTACTATCTTTACTAGCTCAAAAAATCTACGACTTACGACTTACGACTTACGACTTACGACTTACGGCTTACGGCTTACGGCTTACGGCTTACGGCTTACGGATTACGGATTACGGATTACGGATTACGGCTTACGGCTTACGGCTTACGGCTTACAACTTACGACTTACAACTTACGACTTACGACTAAACATGGCTTACGACTTCGGGATAAAAAAACTAGACTGGTATATTATAAAAAAGTTCCTCAGCACTTTTTTCTTTGCCATTATGGTATTGGCGGTTATTTCGTGTGTCATTGACTATTCCGAAAAAGTGGATAACATAGTGTCGAAAAAAGCCCCACTGCTTACTGTGCTTAATTACTACAAGAATTTTGTACCGCACATTACTGCGCTGCTTTTCCCGCTGTTTATATTTATTGCTACCATCTTTTTTACATCTAAAATTGCCTACAAATCGGAGGTCATCGCTATGCTGTCATCCGGCATATCGTTCCAGCGGTTCCTCAGGCCTTACTTTATTGGCGGGGGCTTTTTGTGTATAGTATCGCTGCTGGCTAACCACTGGGTAATACCCGTGGCCGATAAGCAGCGCGTGGCTTTTGAGGATAAGTACATTAATGATGCCATGTATATTTACCCTGGCGAAAACGTACACCTCGCCCTGTCAAAAGGCCTGTACATCTATATACAAAGCTTCAATTTCAACAGCGGCACCGGCAGCCACTTTACCGCCGAAAAAATGCAGGGCACGCACCTTACCGAAAAATTAATGGCTGAGCAGATTAACTACGACAGCGTAAAAAAAATATGGCACCTGCATGGTGTGGTTATCCGCACCAACGACACCCTGAAGGAAACTCTTAAAATAATACCTGACCTGGATATGCAGTATGCTTTTGTGCCACAGGATATTAATAATAATGAAGCGCAGAAGGAAGGCCTTACAACACCCCAACTGAATAAATACATTGCCACCGAAACCCTGAGGGGGCGCAGCGACCTTAGCTCCTTTATGGTGGAGCTGCACCGCCGCAGCGCACAGCCATTTGCAGGGCTTATACTTACCATTATAGGCGCTTGCATAGCCAGCAAAAAAATAAGGGGCGGCAGTGGCTTCCACCTGGCGCTGGGTATTGCCATAAGCGCTATCTACATTATGCTCATGCAGCTATCTACCACCTTTGCCACCAAGGCATCGCTTAACCCCTTTATTGCGGTGTGGATACCCAACGTCATTTTTGCAGGTGTAGCATTGATGCTGTACAGAAGGCAGGTGAGGTAAATTATAAATGGTAAATTGTAAATTATAAATGGTTAATGGGTTGATGAAGTTGTTTCGCCATTATTATTTTATACCCATGTCGTAGGAGTGGGTGGAGGTAACGCTAACCAATACGGTGCTTTTTGAATTCTCGAAAATAGCTTCGCCGCTGGTTATTTTACCAACCTTGAAATACTTGGGGGCAATTTTTCCAATATCGGTGGCAACTCTTTGCTTTACTTCTTCGCTGGAATCATTATAGCTGGTATTGGTAAAAGTAACCTCTAACTTTGAACCGTTAGTTATACCCGTTGATAAACTCACGCCGGGGTACATTGCCTGGACAGCACTACCAAATTCCTGAACCTCCTTTATATCACCAACAGAAACACCACAGGAACCCAACACTAAAAGGGAGGCTAACAATAAACGGCGCGCATTTTTCATATAGGTTATTTTTACTCAAATGTAAAATATGGGCAGCAATATTAAAAGTATTTTATTTCGGCCTAATTTGCACCTGCCCCGAAGGCGGCTTTACCTATGAAAGTTATTACAAGAACAATATGGCTTTTGTCGCTGGTTAGTTTGTTTACAGATGTAGCCAGCGAAATGCTGTACCCCATTATGCCCATCTACCTGAAAAGCATCAATTTTTCTATTGTGCTTATTGGTGTTTTAGAAGGGATAGCCGAGGCGACCGCAGGCCTTAGCAAGGGTTATTTCGGCAAGCTATCTGATAACCAGAGCCTGCGCGTGCCTTTTGTGCGTTGGGGCTACCTGCTGAGTGCCTTGTCCAAGCCTTTGATGGCGCTGTTTACTTTCCCGCTATGGATATTTGGTGCGCGCACTATCGACCGCTTTGGCAAGGGCATCCGGACAGGCGCACGCGATGCCATGCTATCGGATGAAGCTACCCCCGAAACCAAGGGGCGTGTGTTTGGCTTCCACCGGTCAATGGATACACTGGGTGCCGTAATAGGCCCGCTGTCTGCTTTGGCCTTCCTGTATTTTTACCCGGGGCAATACAAAACGCTGTTCTTTGTTGCCTTCGTACCGGGCATGCTGGCTATTGCCTTTACCTTCCTGCTCCGGGACAAAAACCCTACGCCCAAAGAACATACACTCCCAACCCCGTTTACCGGCTTCCTCAGGTACTGGAATGAAAGCCCCGGCGCCTACAAAAAACTGGTGGCGGGCCTGGTGATGTTTACGCTTTTTAATAGCTCCGATGTGTTCCTGCTACTGAAAATAAAGGAAGCCGGGCAAAGCGATACCACCTGCATATTCATATACGTTTGTTACAACCTGGTTTATGCTTTGGCATCCTACCCCATAGGCATCCTTGCCGACAGGCTTGGCCTCAAAAAAATCTTTATTGTAGGCCTGGTACTGTTCACCGCTGTCTATGCTGGCATGGCAGTAGCCAACAGCCTTTATGCATTCCTGGGGCTATTCTGTATATATGGCATATATGCAGCGGCAACCGAAGGCATTGCCAAGGCTTGGATATCAAACATTACCAACAAAAAAGACACAGCAACCGCCATAGGCACCTACAGCAGTTTCCAGAGCATAGGGGCCATGGTAGCCAGCAGCCTCGCCGGCCTGCTGTGGTACAAGTTTGGTGCCGCAGCAACATTTACCGCTACAGCGGTAGTTACCGGGTTGGTAGTGGTTTATTTTATGGGGTTGAAGGGTGAGAGGAAGTAACACTTATACCGGTTGAACATTTAAACTGCACCGTAGTCATCCCATCCCTGAAGGGTGACATGTAACGTAAGCCCGTTTCATTTTTCAGTGCATTTTTAAAGTCGAATTGGCATTATCAGTAAAAGTAATTCCGTCTGGAAAATGACCCAATAAAAACATAATCTTTGCGAACGTAGTGAAGCAATCTCACACGCTATATGTGAAATAAAGCCTTATTCTGGATTCATGCGGTTGTGAGATTGCTTCGGCGAAGGGCCTCGCAACGGCCCGTTAAGGTAAGTGCCTTGCATAAACCCAGATTTTGCATTAGGGAGTTGCGGTCAGACTTAATGGCAGTTTAGTTGTTTCAATAAAGGTGAAAAGGCTATCGTACCATTGTCGTCTTTTGAGAGGAACAGACATTTTTAAGGTGTGCTCATCTACTGTCTTTTCTATCCAACTTCCTACTGCAAAGCAGTTGAACCTAAGTGTCGAAAGTCTAGGCGTGGGTTGGGTTTGCAAGGTTAGGTGCCTGAACAAACTCATTAGATTATAGGCTATCATTATGAACCTCATAGCCGTTTCGGTAGCACAAAAATCATCCATGCAAAATCCTTCGACGCCGAAATCTTCTTTGAGCTCTTTAATCCTGTTTTCTGCATCTCCTCTACGTTTATATTGGCTCCATATCTCGACAGCGGGCAAGGATTGGTTAGTAACAAAGGCGTGATAGCGGGTATTGTATACTTTGTCATCGGCAATACCCATACTGCTGAACAAGGTTTTTAATTTTTTGCCGGTTGCTCTGGGACGTATTTCTTCGCTTTGCTTTATCACCACGATACGCCTGGCCTGCTTCCAGTCTCCTTGCTTATACATTATCTCGCTTATCCACAATCCTTCGCCTATAGCTGTCCAATTACCAATCCTGTATATCTCGCCTTGCAGGCGTGCATATAGTTTGCACGACATCACATAGGCTATGTTCTTATTTTCTATAAAATCCAATATGGAACTTGTGCAGAAACCACTGTCGGCTCTGAATAACCCAACTTTCTTATTCTTTAATATAGAAAATGTTTCTTCAAGAAAATTGATACAGTTGCTGCTACTTCCTGTATTGCCGCTTCGGTTCCAGCAATTGGCAACCATACGTATGTCATTAACAAAAGCGAACAAAGGGTGATGGCTGTTCCTTCCGGGTTTCTTTGGGTTGTATCCTTTCTTACTGCCTTCCTGCTCACCATACCTGGTAATAACGCTGCTGTCAACATCGAGAGTGAAGTTGTCAAAGGTCAACTGCTCAAAGAACCAGCTATATAGCTCAATAAATAAATGATGGTTCATTGATGGCGTGAACTTCTTGAAAAAACGCCCGTATGTAGTACCCGATGCCACCCGTTTCCACCCGAAAAGTTCTCGTAATACCTCGTCAACTCGAAGAACTGCCGTATGGCTGAAACGGAAACATCCTATCCACACACTTACCCAAAAGCTTTCAATGATGCTCACTGGATCAATCGTATTGTTACTCTTGCCCTCGGGCAAACCTAGTTCCAATAGCTTTTTGCTTATGCCCGTTTTATCTATAAGCTTTTTCATCTCCTGCATGCCACCCCAAGGTGTTACAGGCTGATCTACATATTGATGGCGAAGACTCATACCTAAAAATACGACATACTGTCATATTTTATTCAACTGCAAAATCTGGGTTTAAAGACGGCATCAGCAATAGCGAAAACCCAAAAGCAAACGCAGCATAGCTATTCCCCTTGGAAGGCTACCGTGTGCCCACATCTTTTTAATGGTACTATTATCACGGAATGCGCCGTAGGCGCTAACGCTTTGTAGGGATAAAAATACCCATTATGGCTGTTCCTCCGGAGGAGGTACCCAATTTTGCATGGTATAGGGTAGCTCCTCCGGAGCATAGAACCTAAAAAAATGTACTGGCTACAAAGCGGTAACCCCTACGGGGCAGTACAAATTATAACAAAATAACTTGTGGGTACACGGTAGCCTTGGAAGGATGCCTGCAAAGGCACGGGCGAAGCTCTGAGGGGATGTTCACATGCCGAATTTTGGTGTGCAATTGGCGCTAAGTGTAATAGGCAACGGCATTTGCCCGCCCAAATAAAAAGGGCTGCCTCTTTTACGTTGGCAGCCCTGAAGAATATAAAATGCGAACAAAATTATTTGTAGATAACAACGTTTTTGTAACCGAAAAACCGCTGCATGGAGTCTTTTACGTGGGTAGTATCAAGGGCGCGGCAATTAACAGTTTCCAGTAGTTTATAGTTTACCGAATCGCTGGTTACCATTTCTACTTTGTGCCCATTTATTTTTAACCTCCTTAGTTGCTTTTCAGCTTTGTCGCGGGCTGCATAATCGCCAATCATCAATTGGTAAGTAATTACAGCGTTGGTATCCACCATCACCGGGG
>CANBTK010000100.1 GCA_947372365.1 Flavipsychrobacter stenotrophus
GGCAGGGTATTGGCCCTGAAATATTTTTAGTAGGTTATTGTTGTTGTATTCGTTGGCATCTGGGCAGCTGCCCTTGCACAATTCAAAAGTCAGGAATTGGTTTGGGAATATTTTATTTATGGTGAGTATACGCGGATTGTTGGGGTGAATGGTAAAAACGGTGTAAAATATGGGTTGTGCCAACTAAAATTATCGGAACTTAGCAGCGTAGTAACGGATTATGATATTTTCATCAAAACTAATAGAAGATGCAGTGCAGGAGTTTTCACGCCTGCCTGGCATAGGGAAGAAGACAGCGCTGCGCATGGTGCTGCAATTGCTTAAAATGGAGAAGGGCGAGGTAGATGCATTTACTGGTGCAGTATCGCGCATGAGGCACGATGTTAAGTTTTGCAAAGAGTGCCACAACGTTGCTGATAGCGATGTTTGTGTTATTTGCGTAAACCCCGGCCGCAACCGCAGGCAGGTATGCATTGTGGAAAACATAAGGGACGTAATAGCCATAGAAAGCACGCAGCAGTATAGTGGGCTGTACCATGTATTAGGCGGCATACTATCGCCGCTCGATGGCATAGGCCCCGAACAACTTAACATATCAAGCCTGCACAAAAGGGTAAAGGAGCATGAAGTGACGGAGCTTATTATGGCCCTTAGCCCCACTATTGAGGGCGATACTACGGTTTACTACATCTCCCGCCAGGTAAAGGACTTACCTGTGAGCATCACCACTATAGCCCGAGGGATATCCTTCGGCGGGGAGCTGGAATATGCCGATGAAATGACCCTTGCCAAATCAATAGCCAAGCGTCAGCCTATAGAGAACTATGTGAATATGAAGTAGTGGTTCAGTTTACAGTCGGCAGTCTTCAGTCCTCAGTCCTCAGTTGGCAGTCGGCAGTCGGCAGTCCTCAGTTTGGGTATGCGTTTTTGCAGTCGGCATCTAATCGGTATAATTCTTCAGTTAACAGTGTATGCCTGTTGCAATTCTGCGTCGGCGGTATATAGCTGAGCGGTAGGGAAAAGGCTGGAAAAATAAACTGGCTTTGCCGCAACTAAACGGTTTCTCTGTTACAATAATTGAATAACAAAACCGCAACCAACCGTAGGGGCTGAAAACCTTCAGCCCGCACTAAGCGCACTAAATTAGCCAGCCCATTGGCACCCAACGAAACCCCACTGCAGATGCCAACCGAACACATGCCCTGGCCAGTAAACTCTAAACGGTAGCCTATTGGCCACCAGCAGGGTACAGCCAACGAAATGCCATAAACCGAGGACTGCCCACTGCCCACTGCCCACTGCCAACTGTCGACTATAAACCGAGGACTGCCCACTGCCTACTGCCTACTGAAGACTGAAAACCTTACCGTATCATAGAATTCCTGTCAGCATCCAGCCTTACGAGGATGAAAATGAGTACGCTGAAGGATAGCAGCGAGGAGCCCCCGTAGCTTAAGAAGGGGAGGGTAATGCCTATTACAGGCGCCAGCCCTATGGTCATAGAGATGTTAACTGCAAAGTGGAAGAACAGGATAGAAGCCACGCAATAGGCGTAAATGCGGGTAAATACTGACCGTTGCCGCTCCGCTACAAATACAATGCGCAGCATTAACGACACGTAAATACCTATTAAAACCAGGCTGCCTATAAACCCGAATTGTTCGGCAATGGCGGTGAAAATGAAGTCGGTGTTCTGCTCTGGCACAAACTGGTTTTTGGTTGATGTACCATTCAAAAAGCCCTTGCCCCAGAAGCCGCCAGAGCCAATGGCTATCTTAGATTGCAGTACATTATACTCCGAACTGTTGGTTTTGTGTTCGTCGCCTTCTTCGGCATTTTTGTTATACTCCACCGGAACTTCCTTGCCCAGCATAGAATAAATCCTGTCAATCTGGTGCTGTTTCAGGCCGTGTTTAAAAGCCATTGGCACAGCTAACTGCGAGAATAAGATGCAAAACAGCCAGGTGCCTACCAATAGTATTTTAGCTGTAAGGTCCCTGCGAAGTATAGATTTAAACAGGAAGCCTATTAGCACAGCGAGCAAAGTAAGTACGATAAAAAGTATTTTCCGCTCTATAAGCAGGGTGCCTAATACCAAGGCTATTAACGAAAAGCCAACTACCAGAACAGCATTAGGCAGCCCCTCTCGGTACATAACCAGCAGGAAGCAGAAGTAAACCAGCGCCAGCCCCGTTTCGTTTTGTAGCAGTACAATTACCGCCGGCCCCAGCGCTATGGCTACCCCAATAAGCCGGTCTTTAAGTGTTTTGAAATTGGTTTCGGGCAATGAAAGGAATTTAGCTAACGCCAGGGCTGTAAATATTTTACACACTTCGCCCGGCTGAAAGCGGAAACTGCCTATCCCCAGCCAGGAATGCGACCCCTTAACGTCAACGCCAATAAATATGGTAAGTATGAGCACAACAATGCCTATTGTGTACCCTAGTATGGCGGTAGATGCAAACAGTTTACTGTCGGTGAGTAGGATAAGCAAGCCGAGGCCCAGGGAATAGCCGAACCAGATGAATTGCTTCATATAGTTTTTGTTGGCCATAAATATGGTAACGTCAGTGCTGCGGTGCTCTACCGAAAATACTGCCAGCAGCCCAATGGCCACCAGGAATATATAGAGCATGATGATTACACCATCTATACGTTGAAAAAGTGATTTGCCTAAACTCATTAAAAAATTAAAAATTAAAACTAAAAAATTAAAAAACTCACCTTTTCATTCCCTGACACAGCGGGCACGGTTGCCTGCATACTCAGCACATAACTACTTGCTACTTAAAATGTTGGTTCATCCACCTTACTGCCATAACGGAATCCTGAGCGCGCTTGCTGCTGTCGGCGATATGCCTTTTCAGCATACGTGCATCATACACCCTTGCGTCATGCTGCCTTATCGCTGAGTCAATAGAATAAACGTACTTATTAATCAGGTGCGCCTTCTCCATTTTCTCTTCCACTGCTTTCCTTTTGTAGGTAACACTGTCTTTCAGGTACTTTTCCATAAGCAGGCTGGCAATAGGCGCAGCCCATGTAGCGCCA
The DNA here is from genome assembly GCA_947372365.1 of Flavipsychrobacter stenotrophus. GTDB lineage: Bacteria > Bacteroidota > Bacteroidia > Chitinophagales > Chitinophagaceae > Flavipsychrobacter > Flavipsychrobacter stenotropha_D. The sequence goes on from CANBTK010000100.1 coordinate 3,052, forward strand.
AACCCCGAATTTTCAACAGCTACCGCAATGGCTATCCTTGGGTTTTCCCTTGGCGCAAAGGCAACGAACATAGAGTGGTTGGCCATCTTTACTACCTCGCCGTTTACAATAGCTTTATTTTCGGCGGTACCAGTTTTAGCGCAAACGGTTATGCCATCAATTTTGGCACCGGCTGCGGTACCGCTTTCTACCACATCCTGCATGGCTTGCTGCACTACGCTGAAGGTAGAATCGGGTATATGCAGTACCACCTGCTTTTCGTGGTATTTCTTAAGCAGTGGGTCATTGAAGTTTTTGCCAATTGATTTTACAAAGTGGGGGGTGTAGTAATAGCCTTTATTAGCGATAATACACATGCCATTGGCCATCTGCAGGGGCGTGAGCAGTATTTCGCCCTGGCCCATGCCCACAAATACCACGGTGCATGAATTCCAGCTGCCACGGTATAATTTATTATAGTAGGTGGAATCCGGCAGGCCGCCGCCTTTTTCAAATGGTAGGTCAATGCCGGTAGGGTGGCCGTAGCCAAACCTGTAGTAATAGTCGTGCCACGCCTGCAGGCCCGCCTTCACGCTGGCAAAGCTTTTATAGTCAATAGTGAGGCGGAAAATATGGCAGAAATAGGAGTTGCAGGAGTGCGCAAGCGCTACACGGAAGTTGGCGGCATGGCCGGCATCCTTATGCTCGCATGCAATAGCCCTGCTACAGTAATTATAGCTACCATAGCAGCCCAGCCCAAACGACGGCGTAATAGCGCCTACGCTCAGCGCTACCAGCCCGGTCATAGGCTTTATAGTAGAGCCCGGGGGGTACATAGCCTGGGTTGCCCTGTTAAACAACGGGCGGGTGGCCTCGCGGTAAAGGTTGCTGTAGTTTTTGGCCCTGTCCCTGCCGCGCAGCAGGTTAGGGTCGTAGCAGGGGCTGCTCACCATAGCGAGTATACCGCCTGTTTGGGGGTCAATAGCCACCACGCTGCCTACCTTGTTCGCCATCAGCTTTTCAGCATACGACTGTAAGTCGGCATCCAGGTACAGTTCCAGCGACTTGCCCGATACTTCCTGGCTGTCCAGCGCGCCGCCTTTGTAGGGGTCGCGGGGGCGGTTAAACTTATCGCGCTCCAGAAAGTGTACGCCACGCTGGCCGCGCAGCGCTTCTTCATATTGCAGTTCCAACCCGCTGCGCCCGGTATAGTCGCCCTGGCGGTAAGATGCGTAGCGGGGTATTTTCAGCATCTCGGGCGATACCTCTGCTATATAGCCCAGCACTATGCCTGCAGTTTCGTTTTTGTACTCGCGTATGTTGCGCTCCACCAGCTCAAAGCCGGTAAACATAAAGGCGTTCTCCTGGAACCTTGCGGTTTGTTCGGGGCTTAGCTGCTCCATGAAGGTGCTCTGCCGCACATCAATATTGCGGATAGAAATCAGCTTCATGATTTTCAAAAAGCCAGCCCTGTCCAGCCCCATAGCATTGCAAAAAGCCATGGTATCCAGCCCCTTAATATTGTGGGGTGTGACCATAAGGTCGTAAATGACAGTATTGGAGAGCATCACCTTGCCGTTGCGGTCGTAGATAACGCCACGGGGAGGGTAGACCACTTTTTTGTAAATAGCGATATCGTTCGCCATAACTTTGTACTTCGATTCAAAGTTCTGAAGGAAGAAAAGCCTGAGCAAGACAATAGAAGCAACGCCTATGAATATAAGCCTGATGATGTAATGGCGCGGGTTTGCCGCAGATGACATAAATAATACCGTTTAAGAGATGGAAACATTACAAAGCTATTATAAAAACAGGGGTATTGGCAACACTATTTTAAATTAGTTATTAACATGTTGTGAGTCAGGTTTTTTAGTGGTAAGGTGCGAGTTGTAAGGCGTGAGTTATAAGTGGTAAGTTGTAAGCCATAAGCCGTTAGCTGCGGCGCATAGGCCGTAAGCCGAGCGTAGAAAGTGCTGCATAGTTGCGATTATTCCGGCTGGTTATGCTATTCGCAAATCCGGGGATTTGCCTACTTTGTACACAGCCGCCGGAGCGCGATTTTTATGGGCAATAGCGTTTTTAATGTTATGCTGAGAAACACCAACCAATTGCGGCCCACATATTGGCTGAATTGCTTAAATTTGTTGTTATGTATTCTACGTATCATTTCAAATCGGCGGCTGATATCAATATGGATGTAATGGAAGCTATAAAAGCTGCCTTTAAAGGAAAGCCGATAGTAATTACTGTTGAGGAAGAAACGGACGAAACCTCATTTTTGATGGCGCATCCCGAAAACAGGGATATGCTTTTACGTTCTATTGGGCAGGATAAAAACGGGGAAGCTATAACTGTTACAATCCCGGAGGCATGAGGGATATCCTTTTTACTGGCGAGGCCTTTTCGCAATACATAGAATGGGGAAAAATGGACAAAGCTGTCCATTCAAAAATCAATAAGCTATTGCTGGAAACAGTACGCACGCCTTTTACCGGCACAGGCAAGCCGGAAGCGCTGAAGCACGATTTAAAAGGCTATTGGAGCAGAAGGATCAACGACGAACACAGGCTTGTGTACAGAGTGGAGGATACTTTCATCAAAATTATCGCCTGCAAGCTGCATTATTAGGGCGGATATACCTGCCTTCATAGATGTCGGCTAATAATATTTCCCTCATAACACTCCTAAAACAACTCCAACTGCTCTGGGTTAAACCCTTTCCGGGGTTTAGGGGCGGCCTCGCCGAAATTGGAGAGGGTGATGCCCAGCAGCCTTATCTTTTTGTGGGTGGTATCAGTAGCGGCAAGAAGTTGTTGTGCAGCAAGGGTAATGCTGGCAAGGTCGCCTACGGGGGCGAGCCACGATTTGTTGCGGGTTATCTGTTTAAAGTCGTGGTACTTGATTTTTAGGGTGAGGGTTCGGCCTTTGAGCTGCGATTTCTGCAGCCGCTCGTGTACTACCAGTGCAATTTTTGCCAGTGCGGCATTCATTTCTTCCAGCGTGGTGAGGTCGTGGGCAAAGGTATCTTCAGCACCCTGCGATTTGGTTTCGCGGTAGGGCTCTACCTTTCGGTTGTCTATGCCCCGCACTACATTGTAATAAAAGCGGCCCACCTTGCCAAAGTGCCGGGTGAGTTCATCTTCGGTAAGTGCTTTGAGGTGTGCGCCCGTGTGCAGCCCCATTTTGTGCATTTTTTCGGCGGTTACCTTGCCTACGCCAAAGAACTTATCTACAGGCAGTTGCTCCATGAAGCCGGGCACCTGTGCGGGTGCTATAAATGTAAGCCCATCAGGCTTTTGCATGGCAGAGGCTATTTTGGCCACAAACTTATTCACCGATACGCCTGCCGATGCAGTGAGGTTAAGCTCGTCGCGTATGGCCTGGCGTATCTGCTGGGCTATGGCTATTGCAGAGCCTATGTTGAGTTTGTCAGTCGTTACATCAAGGTACGCTTCGTCAAGCGAAAGCGGCTCTATCAGTTCGGTATGCCGGCGGAAAATCTCCCTTATGCCCCGCGATACTTCTTTATAGGCGGCAAACCTGGGGTACACAAATATTAAGCCCGGGCATAGCTGCAAAGCTGTTTTTGAGGGCATTGCCGACCGCACCCCGAACTGGCGGGCTTCGTAACTGGCAGTTGCCACAACGCCGCCGCGCCCCTCAGGCGAGCCACCCACCACAATAGGCTTACCCCTTAAGTCAGGATTGTCCCTTTGTTCCACCGACGCATAAAAGGCATCCATATCTATATGGATGATTTTGCGCTGGGGTGGCTGTGTGGTTTCGCTCATTTGGTATAGGCTGTGCTGCAGGCCTGCTAACTTACCAGGCTGGCCCGCTGCCTGCAATTTACGCCATACAGTATAAAATAGAACGCCCGGGGCAGTTGCATAAATAGCCTTTTGCCATACCGTGCGAAATACTGTAGTGCAGTTTAATTACCGTAAGGGTACAAGGTGGCACAAGCCCCTATCAAATTG
>CANBTK010000101.1 GCA_947372365.1 Flavipsychrobacter stenotrophus
CAGAACAGCTATAATGCCGATGTAAGCGCCCTGCTTTTCAGTTTTGCCAACAAAGCCAATAAATACGCATTATCCGGCTCGGCCGATGTGAGCCAGATATATGGCGGCGGCCCCGCTAACCTGGGGCTGAGGTACTTCCTGCAGGCCGCAAAAACAAAAGGCACCTACAGCTTTTACTTCAATACCACGTCTATCAGCGACAAATTTAACCCTAACGACCTGGGCTACCTTGACAGGAATAACCTTACTTATTACAACTTCAGCAACAACTATAATACCTATAAACCCTTTTGGAAAATCATATCCACTTACAACCATGTAGGCGCAGGGTATAACCGGGTATTTAACCCCGATGTATTTTCGTCGCTTACCGTTTATGGCTCGCACCGTGTTACATTTACCAACTTCCTTACCGTAGGTTTTTACTGGGATACTCAGCCAGTCACATCTAACGACTACCTGGAGCCACGCACGCCTGGCAGGTTTTATGTATCGCCCACCAGCGTTATGTCTGGCGGCTTCTATTCATCCGATTACAGAAAAAAGTTCGCGCTTGACGTGGAGCTGAGCAACAGGTGGTATCCTGACGCTGGCCACAAAATATTATACACCGACATATCGCCACGCTTCAGGGGTGGCGATAAGCTTACTTTAGTCTTTAACTCTAACATTACGCTGGCCACCAGAAACGTAGGCTTCGCTGGCCGCGCCGCCGATTCTATTTATTTTGGCACCAGGGATATTGTAACACTGGTTAATACGCTGAATGCCGCCTACATTTTCAACAATAAGATGTCGTTAAAAATTGATGCCCGGCACTATTGGTCGCAGGCCACCTACGCCAGCTATTCCCTGCTTAATTCCGATGGCACATTACAGGCCGCCAAATACAACGGCAGCAGCAATGTGGACTTTAACTCGTTCAATATTTATACCAGCTACATATGGCAGTTTAAGCCGGGCAGCGAAATAAGCGTGGTGTACCAGAATAGCATCTATACCCGGGGCACCAGTACCGCCGATAATTATTTCACCAACCTCAACCAAACTTTTAATGCCCCGCAAAGCAACAGTATATCCATCAAGGTAATTTATTACCTCGATTACCTTACCCTCAAAAATGCGGTAAGCAGGAATGGGTAAATGGGCAACCAATCATTGATATTAAAAACACGTAGGGGTAAGGCTTGCCCTTACCCTGAATAACATGGGTGCTATATCCACACGCCAGGGCAGCCGCCTTGGCATTGCCCACACACAATCACAAATAAAACCTAAATTGATTTTCATTTTCACAAAAACTTAAAGGATGTTCACTATTCCTAAGTAATTTTGCTGTAGCCTATAAGTATAGGCTTATCAATGATGCCCATAGCCCGGTGCTGGTGCAGCCTTTAAAAAGCCGGCGTGCGGGGGCTAACAACTATAACTACATGCTAAAAACCGATGTTCTCATTATAGGGTCTGGCATAGCGGGGCTAACCTCTGCGGTTAAACTGGCGCGGCGTTTCCCTGATAAATCTATAACAGTACTCACCAAGGCCAATACCGACGAAACCAACACCAAGTACGCGCAAGGCGGCATAGCGGTAGTAAATGACCTGGAGCACGATAGCTTTCAGAAACATATAGAAGATACGCTGGTGGCTGGTGACGGCCTATGCAACCGCCATATAGTAGAAATTGTAGTAAAAGAAGGCCCGGAGCGTGTGAATGAGATTATAGAATGGGGCACTAAATTTGATAAAGATACCGAGGGCGGCTACAAGCGCGGCAAGGAAGGCGGGCACTCCGAATACCGCATCCTGCACCACAAAGATATTACAGGCATAGAAATGGAACGGGCGCTTATAGAAGAAACTAAAAAGCACCCCAACATAAAAATTTATAACCACTGGTTTGTGGTAGATATTATTACCCAGCACCACCTGGGCTACCTGATTACAAAATCAACGCCTGATATTACCTGCTATGGGGTTTATGCCCTAAACCTGCAGACCAACAATATTGAAAAAATACTATCTAAGGTAACGCTCATGTCGAGCGGTGGCACGGGGCAGGCATACCGTACTACCACCAACCCCCGCATAGCCACGGGCGATGGCATAGCCATGGTTTACAGGGCCAAGGGGCGCATTGAGAATATGGAGTTTATCCAGTTCCACCCCACTGCACTTTACGAAGCCGGGGTAAGCCCTTCGTTCCTTATTACAGAAGCTGTAAGGGGCGATGGCGGCATACTCAGGAACAAAGCCGGCGAAGCCTTTATGGCTACTTACGACCCGCGTGCCGACCTGGCACCCCGCGATGTTGTAGCACTGGCAATAGACAGCGAGATGAAACGTGCCGGTACCGAACATGTGTACCTTGACTGCCGCCACATGGATAAAGAGAAATTCAAAAGCCACTTCCCTAATATACTGGCTAAGTGTGCTGGTATTGGCATTGACGTTTTTGAGCAGCTGATACCTGTAGCCCCGGCAGCACACTACTGTTGCGGCGGCATAAAAACAGATGAACATGGCAAGTCTTCAATCATAAACCTTTACGCTTGCGGCGAATGCTCCAGCACCGGGCTGCATGGCGCTAACCGCCTTGCATCTAACTCACTGCTTGAAGCGCTGGTGTTTGCACACCGCTGCACAGAAAGTATAAGCCAACGTATTGATGCCATACCCTTTAAAGACGAGGTGCCGGACTGGAATGCATCGGGCACCACTGAACCGAAGGAAATGATTTTGATAACCCAGAGCCTTAAAGAGCTGCAACTGGTGATGAGCGACTATGTGGGCATAGTACGTAACGATGTAAGGCTGGAAAGGGCAATGTCGCGTATTGACCTGCTACATGGCGAAACTGAAGGCCTTTACAAAACCACTGCCCTATCGCCCCAGCTATGCGAACTTCGTAACCTGATTACCATTGGCTACCTTGTAGTAAAAGGCGCTGAATTCAGGAAAGAAAGCAGGGGGCTCCATTTTAACACCGATTACCCTTACAAAAGCAGCCTAGTGCAACAAATAGTATTATAATAACACCACCGCTACATAACCTCTTTATGCAAAGTATAAGAATAATATTCAATAATATAACAGAAGAAAACCAGGATATATTGGTTGCGCGCCTGGCTGAAACCGGGTACGAAGGGTTTGAACAAAATGACACAACGCTGCTGGCCTACATCAATGAAGCTGATTTTAAGGAAGAAGTACTGACGGAAATAGCCGGCGAACTGCCATACAACATAGAAATTGTACCCAAGCAAAACTGGAACCAGTTGTGGGAAAGCAATTTTGAGCCGGTTGTTATTGAAGATTTTTGTACGGTGCGTGCCGACTTTCACACCATACCTGTTACCACGCCTTACGAAATAGTAATAACGCCTAAAATGTCTTTTGGCACAGGGCACCACGCTACCACACAGTTAATGATGCTGATGATGCGCGACATCGAGTTTAACGGCAAGCAGGTGCTGGACTTTGGCACAGGCACAGGCGTGCTGGCTATACTGGCCGAAAAACTAGGGGCGTACTATGTGCTGGCTATAGACAATGACGAATGGTCAATTGAGAACACTAACGAGAACCTGGAAAGGAACCACTGTACCAAAGTAACAGCTTTGCTTGAAAATGATGGGCATATCCCCGTGCTGATTCAGGATGTTATACTTGCTAATATTAACCGGCATATATTGCTGCAATATATGGGCGAGTTATATAGCAACACCAAAAAGGGCGGCAAAGTATTAATGAGCGGGCTGCTCACCACCGACCGCGAAATAATAACCAGCGCCGCACTTGCTGCCGGGTTCAATTTCACGGCCTACAGGGAACTAAATAATTGGATTGCAATGTCTTTTGCAAAATAAATTTCTTCTTTAATACAAAAATTTAAAGCCTTAAAATATAGCTATTTCCTAAGTGGCTATTAGGAAATGTGATATCATTACGTTAAATTTGTTTCCTTACCAATTTTTAAAAAGAAATGCTTATTGCTATCCTTCTTGTTTTAGCTTACTTGATTGGCTCTATCCCTTCGGCGGTATGGGTGAGTAAGTGGGCTTATGGCCTGGATATACGGGAACATGGGAGCGGAAATGCCGGTGCTACAAATACCTTCAGGACATTGGGGTCGAAAGCCGGCTGTGGTGTAATGCTTATGGATATGTTTAAAGGTTTTTTAGCTGTAAAGCTTGCCTTATTCTCCCACCTCAACCCCTCGCTTGAACCCTTCGTCAACCTTCAGGTATTTTTAGGCCTTGCATCTGTCCTTGGGCATATTTTCCCTATCTGGGCTGAATTCCGTGGTGGCAAGGGTATCGCTACATTATTCGGCATGATACTTTCCATATCGCCATTGGTGGCCCTTAGCCTGGTTGCGGTATTTGTGTGCATGCTGTACCTTACCCGTTATGTATCGCTAAGTTCCATTACTGCCAGTATCGCATTCCCTGTACTAATCGTATTCATTTTCAATGCGCAGGAGCTCAGCTACCGCCTTTTTGCCATCGCTACCGCCTTTCTTGTTGTGCTCACCCACTATAAGAACATAAGCAGGCTTATTAATGGCAATGAAAGCAAGGTGCCGTTTTTTAAGAAGCGCAGGACGAGGGACTAGCCAGCACTTTCCACAAGTATTGCCGCACAGGCAACATTTTTTCAAAAGAACTCTTTATTTTTGCCCGGTAGCACACCAACCCAATTGAGTTTCGATAGAAAAAAAATACCATTCCATAAAAGGGCACTCAGCTATTTAAAGCCTGTCTGGCTCAAAAACGAGGTTGGCTACACCAACCCCCACCTTGAGTTGCTTTTGTATAAGGACAGGATACAACTGGCTACCGAAGATGCCCTTTATTCCGATGGGGAATATTACACCCCAGCCCTCTCCATACTCGACTACCTGCAGCCGTTTTTACCACAGGTTAAAGACATGCTGATACTGGGCGTAGGCCTGGGCAGCACCGTGCAGATAATGGAGAAACGGGGCTACGAGCCATTATTTACCCTGGTAGAACTCGATAAGGTAGTACTGAAGCTGGCGCTGGAATTCCTGGCAAGCACTACGGCAACCAAACTCAACCCGTATTGCGAGGATGCGCAGGTATTCATGCAAGGCAACCAAAAGAAATTTGACCTTATTTTTATTGATATTTTCGATAGCAGGGAGGTCCCCGCTTTTGCCACATCAACCGATTTCCTCTTGAAATGCAAAGAAAGCCTGAACCCGGGCGGGCGGCTTGCGCTTAATTATATCATTAACGATATGATGAAATGGAACGAAACTCAAATCGCTTTTGCAACAGTTTTCCCCGGCTACCACCTCATCTCGTCCAGCATCAACAGGATATTTATTACGCGGTAAAAAAGGATAGGGATTAAACTGCAATAGCTATGCGTTGCATAATAGCGGTAACGCAACTGCCGGGCATCACCCTTACGCTATGGCTGGTATGCAGCGGGATATCTATAAAGCCGCCGGCCTTAAGTGGAATAATTTTGCCCCCTATATTGCATTCGCACTCGCCTTCAAGTATCATAAAACACTCTTTCAGGTCATCGTGCTCTTCTTCGTCCTGGCCTAGGTAAGACATAACAAGCATTTGCGTTACCTGCTCGTTATGCTGTATAACATCTATGTAAGTGCCTTCTTTAAAATCTTTAGGCTTCAGCGGAGCCACCATTTTCAACCAATTATTATGATCGGAGTATTTATTGATTATCGGGAACTTTCCGGGCACAGCCTCTTCTTCCAGGTTAATATTGCTTAGTGTTTCCCATATAGGGTTTTTAAGTGCAGCTTTGCGCCACACTGGCTGCTCGGTTACATAACCTTCCAGCGCTTTTTGTATGCTTACCAGTTCTTCTTTTACCTCAGGGTGCTTTGCACACACGGCCTCCACTTCAGCCATTTGTGTATCAGATAGGGCACCCAGGCAATAATCTTCCAAAACCCCGCTACTAATATATTCCGGTATATTCATCTATAACTTATTTCTTAATAAACTTAATGCTTTTCTTGCCCTTGTTTTCACCGTACCAACCGGCAATCCTAATATTTTGGCTGTTTCCTCGTAGGTATACCCATAAAAATAAATGATGTTGATAACCTCCTTGTATTTGTCTTCCATTTTATCAACAGTAACACGCAACCCAACCGCATCTATATTCAGGCTGGTTTTGTTGTTCCCTGTATCAAAGCTTAGAACCTCGTCGGAGCCTGTATTTTTCTGGTTTTTATATTGTTTGGTGCGCAGGTAATCAATACTGGTATGCCGGGCAATATTAAGCATCCATGTAAAGAAGGTGCCCTTACATTCGTCATAGCTGCCTATATTCTTCCATATTTTTACAAACGTATCCTGCAGCAGGTCTTCGGCTGTAGCAGTATTCAAAACAATCCTGTTGATGACACCATATAGTGCATCAGAATAGTTTTTGTACAATACATTAAATCCCTCTTGGCTACGCTCCTTTATTAGCCCTATTAACTCGCTTTGGGTTACGCCTGTTTCCAACATCATACTATTACCAGCAAAGATAATTGGTTTTTTTTCAATTCTATTGCATAATACTGCTGGCATCTTGTGTACATTCGTAATGCAGGGCAGAATAGTTTTGTTAATGATTTGCGAATGGCGAGAAAGTAAAGGAAGAGCCGCCCTGCTGGCTGTTAACCGGCCGTTTCAGCTTGTTTTCCCGTAAAGGCTACCCCAGCAGCGTTTGTTTAGCCTTCCAGAGAATTGATTCATTTTTTTGCAGGTACAGGTACAATTCCCGTTGCCCACCAAAGCTTCGGAAGAAACGCTCCACACCAGCATCCATGCTCCCTTCAAAATCGAAATAAGCCACCCCGTTGCGTTTAGCTTCTTTAATAGCATGCCAGTGCAGTAGCGCCATAGCTTTATAGCCATCGGCTTCGGGGTTCATGGCCCCCATAATAAAGTAACAGCATTCC
>CANBTK010000102.1 GCA_947372365.1 Flavipsychrobacter stenotrophus
GTAGAGCCTGGTACAAAACCCTTGATAGTGATGCTGCCATCGCTGCCGCCACATGTTGTTGGTGAGCTGCTGGCATCAATTGTATCGCGGGTAAGCGGTGGCTGTGTAATAGTTACTGAAGTTACGCCTGTGCAGCCTGTGCTGTCGGTTACGCTCAGTACATAAGTACCGGCAGGCAGGTGTGTAGCAGTTGCAGTGTGTTGTACAGGCGATGTGCTCCATGTATAAGTATATGGTGCAAGGCCGGCTGTTACTGTTGCAGCAGCAGTACCGTTGCTATCGCCGTAGCATGTTACGTTTGTACCATAGATAGATGCAGCAACGAGTGTACCAAATACCCGTATGGAATCGGTATAGTTACAGCCTACCGCGTTGGTTACTGTAAAGTGGTAGGTAGTGGTTGCCGTAGGCGTTGCTACGGGGTTGGCACATGTTGCGCAACTCAGCGACGTAGAGGGCGACCAGGAATAAGTTAGTGGAAGGGCTACGTCAGTCGCGCCAGTGGTAAGTGTCATAGAAGTACTGCTACCAAAGCAAACTGCAGTATCAGCCATTTTATGAATAGCAAGCCTTGAAGGGATAATGTGTGTGTACAGCGTATCAGGGCAGCCAAAACCAGTATATGGGATAAGGATAACTGCAAAAGTAATAGGTGCAGTTGGCATTGAAATAGTAATAGTTTGCAGGGTGTCTATAAGTGTAGCATAAGTAGATGAATCATACCACTTGTAATGCCCGAAACCCGGAGGCGCATTTAATGTAATAGAAGTAGTATCGCAACCTATAGTAGAAATAGCAAATAAACCGCAGCTCATATCGAGGTAACCATAACCCCAGTGGCCACCGGCACCACAGTCGCCAGCCGCAAAGTCAATACCTACAGTAGTACCACCTAAGCCTGAAAGGTTGATACTTGCTGTAGTCCAGCTTTTGAAATATACGTCGCTAGGCGAGGTAACTATAGAATGGTAGAAGCCTGGCAGCGAAGATGTGGCTACGTAGTTATACTGTGCGCAAGGTATAGAGTTACCCGTTGCAGAGTCATACGCGCTCACCAGGAAGCGTGGCTGAATAGATGCTGGGTGGCCGGCATCTTCAAGCACAACCGCATACCTGTATATAAGGCTGTAGTTAGATGTTGTAGAAGGTACATGTATATAATACCTTGCTTTTTCAGCGAGGTAGCCTGATACACTATTGCCCAATTTCATAGAATAACTGCCACCGCCCGGTGCCACAATAGGGAAAAACCCGAATGGGTCATTACCTGTACCTGTTGTTAACTCATGCCTGCCAGCTGTTGCAGCCGACGAAGTCATACCTGTAAGCACACCACTACCAGAGCAGCAGCTGCCTACAAAGTAGCTCCAAACAGATGTGTTACCTAACTCAAAATCAATATTAGGCGGGCAGGCAACCTGTGCGGTTGAGGCAAAATTGAATCCCAGGAACAGAAGGATAAGCAGGGAGAGACTTTTACGATTCATAACTATTAGGCTTGTGTATTATTAATAATTTACTTCTTTCAAAAGGTGTCCGTAAAGATATGTATTATTGTTTACTTATTACAAAACGTGAACACGAAATTCACATTTATTAATTCAGTATACCTAAACTATTTATCAAAAAACTTTAATAGTGTAAGCATTTGATAGGGCACTTGTTTATTTAAGAGTCTAATGTGATAGGTTTGTTTCAAATGCATCAGGCAAATCTGGGGTGTTGTACACTTTAATTATGCCTTTAACACCTATATAGACAGTAATATGCTTGTTAACGTTGGCATAAAAAATGAATTAATATTTTTATAATGCAATTTTTAACTTATTTCATGCCTGAAATGCCCGTCAACACTCAAATATACTAACAACAAAAATACAAAGGCACTCTCAATCAATTGGTGCAAAATAATAAAAACAACCGTAATAACAGTCAATTACTTACCTGAACAAAATTTATTTAATAACTCTCCCGCCATATTATTCCCCATGCCCGCAGCCTTGCTCCAGTCCTCGCAGGCACCATTCCGGTCATTCAGGTTCATCTTTACCAGCCCCCTGTTATAATATATGGTGTTATCCCCCGGGCGCAGGCCTTCCAATAAATTATAATCATCCATAGCACCCCTAAAATCTTTAGCATTGGCCTTTAATGCCGCCCGGTTCAGGTAAGCCATCTCAAAATCAGGCTTTACCTGTATTGCCTTATTGAATTCAGGCAAAGCCGCTACCATATCGCCCGCTTCGTAATATATAGAGCCCCTATTGTTGTAGGCCTCTGCCAGCGAGGGGTTTATAACAAGCGACTGGTTAATATCGGCCACGGCCACATCCTTTTTACCGGCTTTGTAATAGGCCCATCCCCTGTCATTAAGCGCTTCGGCCATTTTAGAGTTGATGCTTATGGCCTGATTGTAATCTTTAATAGCGGCCTGTGGGTTATTGGCATCCATGAAAGCATGGCCCCTGTCGTAATATAAATCCTCAAAGCCCGGGTTTAGCCGTATCGCATCACTATAATCCTGTATGGCGGCCTCTGCCCTGCCTTCGCCATTATTCAGGTTGCCCCGCATCCAGTAGCCAAAATAGTAATCGGGGTTTTTCTCTATCACATCGGCAAAAAGGGTGTAGCCGTCTTTCCATACGCCTATCCTCGCCCAGCTAAGCCCGCAAAATAGTACGGTGGCCGCTGCACCAAGCCCTATAACCAGGCTACGCTGCTTGCCATCTATCACATTGGCTATATATTGCCCTATTATATAAAACAAACCAATATAAGGTACATAGGTGTAACGCTCAGATGTAAGTGCCGAGCCTACTGCCACCACCTGCAGCATTACGGAAATAGTAATAATAAAAAAGGACAGCCCAAAAATAACCTCCCGGCGGTATGCCTTCCAGCGGTAGGCCAGCCACCCCAGCAGCGCCAGGAACGGCAGCGATGCATAAACTACCCAGGGCAGCAGCCCGCCATTGGCTATTGGGTAATTATGCATGGCGCTAAGCTGTAACGGGGCCACCAAGCGTACGAAGTAAGACGCCAACCCATAAGCAATAAAGAAAAAACGCTCTGTAAGTGTGTGCATTTCCGCCAGGTGGCGTAAAGCACCTGCTTCTTTCTGCGACATTATTGCTACTATGCCAAACGTAAAAGCTAAAATAAACAAAGGCGCTTTTGCCAGCAGCGACTGTACGCCAACCTTCTTTCCTTTATAAATGTCTATTGCGACCAGCAACACCGGCAGGGTAACAGCTGCCGATTTGGACAGCAGCGCCAGCAGGAAAAATATTGTGGTATATATATAGTTAGTAGTTTTACTCCCTTCGCTGCCCGGCCGGGTGTAAGCAATCAGTGCCAGCAGGTAAAAGCAGGTGTATAACACGTCTTTCCGCTCTGATATCCAGGCCACCGATTCCACATGCATAGGGTGTATCGCAAATAATACCGATACAACTATGGCTGTTACCTGCTTGCCGCTCAGTTGCTGCACCAGTTTGTACACCAGCCAGGTATTAGCAATATGCAGCGCCACATTCAGCAAATGGTACGGGAACGGGTTAAGCCCGGCAAAATGAAACTCAATCCAGTAGGTAAGCGTTGTTAAGGGGTGGTAATTGGCGGTATAGAAGGAAGTAAAAATAGCTTTAAGCCCTTCCCAGCTAAAATCCCTGAGGAATGGGTTTTTTAATATATAAAAATCATCATCGAAATTGGTGAAGCCATTTGCCAGCGCATTAGAGTACACCAACGCCGCCAGTGCCATTATAGCAAATGGCACCCACTTAGCCCGGCTTCCAGCGCCACCGCCCGCGCCTGTGGCAGGCCTGGGGGGAGGGGGAACCTTATCTTTTAACGGTTGTGCTGCCATAAGGCCCTAAATTAATGATAGTTTCGGAAAAGGCCCGCCCATAAGCCCCTTATCATGGCCTTACCATCCATTTTTAGCCCTAATCTTGAAAAAATATATTATTATTGCACTACTAAGTACCTATAGCACCCCATTTATAAAGGCAAAAACGCTACAAACAATAATGAAGCGCAACCATACTATTAAACTATTTTTCAAAAGCCTGCTTATTGTGGCCTGCTGCACAATAGCATCCCCCTTCGTTGCCAGGTGCCAGGTTAAAGAAGTTACCGACAACTTAAATATCCCGCTCAATAACGACGCTGACGAAGCAGACACCGCCACCAGCGCAGCCTGCTGTGCCAGCCCTAAAAACAGCTGGGGCAGCCTTGCCTATGCTGACTTTGGCGGTTCTAGCGTAATGAGCAAAATAAACGGCAAAACCAGCACAGCCAATGGGCTGGCCTGGGCACTGGGCGCACAGCTGGCTTATGCTATGCAGAAAGGCTGCACAAAAACGGTATTCTCTGCCGGCCTTGAAATAAGGAATTATAACGCAACAGCATCAAGTACCGACAGGTTTGGCGGCACAGCCTACGACAACCTGCATTACTGGTATGTAGGCATACCAGTGCAGGTGCAATTGATGACTGCTAATTGCTGCCCGAAAGGCAAAGTGAGCAACGGCTACTATGCGCAGGCTGGCTTTACTACCGGCTTTACCGCTAACATAAACGATGTGTACAGCATGCAGGGCGTTACCACTAAGTACGATACTACCGGGCATTACAAAAAATACATGCTGCAACCGTACCTGAGCGCAGGCTTTACCTGCACCACGCCACGCGCCACCTACCAGCTGGGGCCTTATGTAGGTTATACCCTAAATAGCCTGGTGCCCAATAGCAGCGTATCGCAGCATATACTCAGCTATGGCTTAAAGTTCACCACTATGTTTTTTTAAGGCCGGTTAAAGGATTTTATTGAAAACGCAGATTTGTATCCCTGTTATGAGAAAACTAAGCGCTTCCCTACTTATTGTACCAGCTATTGCAGCACTATCGGTATTTGCCGCATGCAACAAGCTGAGCAAGGCTACTTACAAGCCCCCGGTAAATGATACAGTAATAGTAAAAAGCAATGTGCTGGTGGTAGATACCGCACAATACAAGCTCATTTCCACCGATGCACAGCTGCAGGACGGCATATATGTTTACAGCTTCAAGCCATCTATCACGGACATAAGGCATAATGGCGACTTCGCCCCCAATACCACTATTATAGGTGTTACCGGGCAGGGCTATTTACGGAAGGTAGTATCTATAAGCAGCACCGCCGAAACCATTACGGTTAACACCGTGCTGGGCAAACTGGAAGATGTATTTCAGCAGGGCAAAATAGTCTTTAAAGCAATTGGCAGCGGCACCATCAAGCCACTTGATAATAATTATAACGACATTCTGCTTACACAAGGCACAGGCCTCGATGTTACCCTTAAGTCCATGAGGATCATATCCCGGCAGGCATGGGATTACACCCTTGAATTTCACAATGGTAAATTAACCAACTTCTCTAAAACCTGCAACGACTGCTATTTTTATGCTAACCTGCTTTTAAACATCGCATCAACCAAAGCAGCGTCCATACATGTTGTTGATACACTGGAATCAACAACAGGCACTGCGGTGGTGATGGTAGGCAACGTGCCTGTATTAATAACTACGGCTACAACCCTTGTAGCCAACGTTGATGGCAACATAGGTGGCGCCGAAAACCTATCTTATTCCATAACAAATACAGCACCGTTTACAGCATCAGCGACCTACACTGAAGGCAACTGGCAAAATTCGCTCAATACGCCATCAGCTTCAGGCAGCCTTACCGGTACTGCGGCAAGGGCTACAGGTACTAATATCACATGCAATATTGTACCCACTGTAAAAGTGATGGTATATGGCAAGGTTATTTCCAGCTCAGTATTCCCGCTTAACAATAGCTTCAGTTCCAACGTATCCACAACTACTACCGATTGGGATTTTACGTCCCGTTCGCTTTTCAGCCCGGAGCTGCATGAATACACCGCATTGGTGAGCAACTCCGCATCTGAACTCAATAAAACCTGGAACCTCGATAGCGCTGTTACCGTTGCTCCTTACAGTATTATCAAAGCCTCAGGCGACAACCAAACAGGTATTGCCGGCCAGTACCTTGCCAGCCCTATTGTAGCCCGTGTGGTTGACAAAAGCGGCAATGGCGTGCCGGGCGTAACCGTACATTTTAAAATAACATCGGGCAGCGGCAGCCTTACCTACACCAGCATCGTATCCGATGCCAACGGGCTGGCTCCGGCAAGCTGGCAGTTTGGCTACAGCACAGGCACCCAAACCGTTGAAGCCTCAGCCAAAAACGGCAGCGGCAATAATATTGTAGGCTCACCAACCGTATTTACCGCACACTAATACCCCCCACCCTACGGTAAACTGCCCGTAATCATTGGCTCTGGGAATAGTACGCCACCATTTGTGCCCACAAGTTATTTTGTTATAATTTGTACTACCCCATAGGGGTTACCGCTTTGTAGCTAAGCCATTTTTTAGGCTCTATGCTCCGTAGGAGCTACCCTATACTATGCAAAATTGGGTACCTCCTCCGGAGGAACAGCCATAATGGGTCTTTTATATCTACAAAGCGGTAGCGCCCACGGCGCATTCCGTGATAATAGTACCATCAAAAAGATATGGTACACGGTAGGCTTGGAAGGATGCCTGCCAGGGCACGAGCGAGGCTCTAAGGGGATTGTCACATGCCCAAGTTTAGCGTGGAATTGGTATTATACCTATAAAATGGCCCGAAAAACAGGCTCGAAACATGCCCCCGTCGGGGGCTGAGGGATACACTGCGCTACAACAACTCGCCATAACAATGCAAAAATCTGAATAAAAACAGGGGGGGCTTTGCGCCTTCTCTGCGTGCCCTCCGCGCCCTTTGCGTTAAAAATGGTATTAACGGGCTACCTCAGTAATTGGTTTGCGCCGTTAAGTGCTATCGGTTTGTAGCACATTCGCAACAAAAACAATAGTGCGCCTTA
>CANBTK010000103.1 GCA_947372365.1 Flavipsychrobacter stenotrophus
TGCAGCGTAGCATACAACACCAGTGCATATACCACAAAAAGGTAGCCATGGCTCTGCCCGCTATCTACCGCCGAATATTGTATGTAATTGGTAGCCAGGCATACCAGCAGTAGCGTAATAGCCGTAGTGCTATCGCTAAAGTAAAGCAACAATACTTTGCGCAGCATAAGTATTGCCAACAGGCTATACAAGAGGATGCCAAAGCCCAATGCGTATTGGTAGGGTGGCGAAAACCCATCGGGTGGGTAGTGGGTGTGCTTTGCTACGAAGTGCGCAATAAGGAAAAATGGCAATTCCATAACGGCTACCCCACCCTGGTACATAAATACGTAGTTGCCATTGTCAGCCGTTTTAACCTGGTAGCCATCGCCACCATGGCCGCTGCCACCTGTTACCCTGTACTTCTGGTCAATAGCCTCCAGCCAGGCCAGCTTTTTATAGTCGTGGTATATGAGTATGGAAGGCAGGTACAGGTAGTAGCCATTGGCGTCCCACTGGGTTATTTTCAGCGGCTTTTCATGCGTAATATTCGCTACCCTGTATTGCAGCAATACAGCGCATATGATACCACAAGCCAGCAGGGAAAGTATGTTTTTCATCGTCTGTATAACATCCTAAAAAAGATGGTTGCCCAATTTACACTTTATACAATTCAAATCTTACGTGTATACCACCCACAACTCATCAGAAGGGCGATTGTGGGGAGAGCAAAACTTCGAATTGCATCCAAACACACCATGCTGTCAGATTTGGGATTTGACTTTTTACAACTGGAATTTTACAAAAAATTATTTCTTCCGCACCATCATGATGCCATCCCGAAGCCCCAGCAGCATATGCTCTACCCTGCTGTCTGCTTTCACCATTTCATTGAACTGGTGTATGGCTTTGGCGTTCTTGCTTTGCGCTTCGGCTGGCAGCACTACCTCGCCATCATACAGCACATTATCGGCCAGTATAAACCCGCCGGGTGCCACTTTATCAAACACCAGGTTATAATAATTCTCGTAGCCTACTTTATCTGCGTCTATGAAAACCAGGTCAAATATTTCGTTGATGCCCTGCACTACCTCGGCAGCATCGCCTGTATGCTGCACTATTTTGCCACCCACACCCGCCTCAGCCCAATACTTGGCCGCAATATCATGCAGCTCTTCATCTATATCAATGGTATGCAACAGCCCATCAGGTGCCAGCCCCTGCGCCATGCACAGGGCGGAATAGCCCGTAAACGTGCCTATTTCCAGCACCCGCCTGGGCTTAAGCGCATGGCAGAACATTTGCAGGAACGCCCCCTGCATATGCCCAGAAAGCATAATGCCCCTGGCCGTCTTTAAGTGCGTTTCCCGGCTTAATGCCGCAAGTAGCGGCGATTGGGCCGTAGTATATTGCTCTGCGTATTCCCCTACTGTGAAGGGCTTTGAAACTTTTGCCATAATTGTTTATTCCCGGTATTGAATGCCCATCGTATGAGCCACGAAATGCCTGAAGCTGTCAGGTACATTATCACCCCAAACTACATAAAACTTTGCTGTACCGCTGCTTTTAAAAACCCAGCCCCACGCCAAACTCCGCAAGTTCTGCTATGGTTTTGTGTGTTTTGAGCAGGCCTGTGAGGAATAACTCCTTAATGGGGCCTTTCTCCCTTTGGAGCAGGTAGTAGTTGGCGCCTATCTTCTGGTAGTAAATATCCTGTTTCAGGGCTGCCTGTTTCAGGTAGAAGCCCACCTGCAGCACTACGCCAACCCTGCCCAGCAGAAACTCGTTGCCCACAAAAATGGCGCTTTTATAGGAGTTCTTAGCCTCTTCGCCCGGCAATATCTCATTGTTGCGCAAAAAAGCATAAATGCCCTGGTGGTACGAATAGTCAAGCCCCCCGAACATTTTATTCTTGCTTATCCACCTCCTGCTTACATATGCCGAAGCCATGTAAACCGGGAACAGCGGCCCGGCAGGCGCATCGCTTTGGGTAAAAGCCAGGCCCACCCTGCCTTGCACCAGCCACCTGTTTTTAAGGTGCGGCAAATCTTTGCGTATATATTGGGGCACCCTCGTTACCGGGAAATACCTGATGCCCACATGCCCGCCCAGCAGGTTAATCCCCAGGTTGGGCTGATGGTAAGAGGCATCTGAAATATGGGTGAAGCTGGCGCCTGCCTGCACATCCCAATGCAGGTTTATGTGGTAGCGGATATCGGTATTGAATGAGAAATAGTCATTTATAGTGCTACCTATGGCGTTGTTTATGGTATCGGTTATAGGGTGGCGGCTGTAGTGGTGCGTTACATAGCCTATGCCATCACCTATCCGCAGCACCCATTCCAGTTTTTTACCCTTAATCAGGTTCATAGTTATATTGGGGTATAACCCCAGGCACCTGCCATAAACCGAATCAAGTCCGTAATTGGTATAAGTGAGTCCAATACCCAGCAGCGGGAAGCGCCGCCTTTGCTCCCAATCCTTCCGGCCATGCCGCTGGCTTACAAAATTGACATCCAGCCCACTGGATATATCTGGAATAGGCAAGTGGAATTTAACGGTATGCTTGACTACCTTACCCACAAATGGGTTCACTTCCACACCCCAGCCGGAAAACTGCTGGCTATCCTGTGCCTGCGCAACAAAGGGCATTGCCATGATAAGCAGGGCAAGGCAAAACAAACGATGGGGCATGTGTATCATGAATAACAAAAATAGTGGCCGCGAGCGGCCTTTCCAAACGGGAGGCCTTTTACAAAAAATATTAGCCACAAGGCTGCTTTTACCATAATACAAAATTTTCAATCCGTACCTTTACCCACCATCTATGAAAAAGTACGCCCTTTTACTGAAATACTGCATCCTGGGGTTACTGGCAACTATGCCCGCAAGCAGTGCTTTGGGGCAAAAGGAATACTACCGGCTGGATGGGACGGTAACCTTAGAAGGCGGCGATACCTACAAGTACCAGCTCGACTTCAGGGAGAAAAACGGCACTATAAAAGGGTATTCCCTTACCTGGCTGGATGACAGCCTACCCAGCATGGCGGCAATAGAGGGCAGCATTGACCGGGGCAACCGCACCATCTCTTTTGCCGAAAAAGAACAAAAGAACATGCTGCTACTTAAAGCCAATGATATGTGCTATTTCAACGGCACCTTATCTTACAAGCAAACCGGCAACCTGTTTTTGCTGTCCGGCAGTTTTACTGGCCTGAGCAACTACGCCCAATACTGCGGGCGTGGCGAAATAACCCTTTCGCATAATGCCAAGGGCGATTCGTTGCTGGGCGTGGTTGTAAAACCCAAGCAGCCACCAGTGCCACTGCCTAAAGCAGCCGAAGAGCCTGTGAGCAATGTGGAGGTGATAACGGCGGCCAGTAGCAAGGAGCTGGATTGGGTTAGCGATACCTGTGTTATTGATATATGGGACTACGGCAATGTTGATGGTGACAAAATATCCGTTACCTATAATGGCAAAACGATGCTGGGCGATTATGAAATTACATCGGCAAAAAAAACAGCTGCGCCTGACACTGCACCCCGGCAGGAATACCATAAAAATAACTGCCGAAAACGAAGGCTCAGCCCCGCCCAACACAGCCCGCCTGCTGCTAACCGATGGCAAAAAACAATACAGCTTCACCGCTTATAATACCGAGGGGAAAAGCGCAACGATAGTGCTCAAAAAAGCCCGTTAGCCCCCCACTACAACTACCAAGCCCTGCAATGCAATGAAGAAAAGGACAACCATAATAGCTGCTGTAGCCCTTGCCCTGCTGGCTGGCTGGGTGCTTTTTCGCTACATAAACCGGAGTGCTTTTAACCCTAACTCAAAATATACAATAGGCCAGCCGTTGGATAGCTTAAATGGGGTGAAGGTATATTACAACGGGATGGTGGGCCATACCAGCGAAAGGAATTTAACCGATTCCGGCTACAACCTGGGCATGAAGTACCAGTGTGTGGAGTTTGTGAAACGGTACTACTATCAGCGCTTCCACCATAAAATGCCGGATAGCTATGGCAATGCTAAAGATTTTTTTGATGCTGCATTGCCCGATAGCAGCCTGAACCCCAAACGCGGATTATTCCAATTTACTAATGGCAGCAGGTGTAAGCCAATGCCGGAAGACCTGATTATTTTTGATGGCCATGCCGGCAACCCTTATGGGCATGTGGCTATAATTGCATCAACATCAGATACTGATATAACTATCATCCAGCAGAACCCCGGGCCTTTTGCCCCTTCACGGGTTGGTTTTGGCCTAAAGTACAGCAATGGCAGGTGGTTTGTGAATGCACCCAGGGTACTTGGCTGGCTCAGGAAAGATACCGGAACCGCTATTGTAAGATAGTACGCCGCATACGTTATTTACCTGGTTGAGGGTTTTGCCCATGAATTTCAAACATATTTCTACGATAATGGCACCCTTTCAGGGTTCCTTAAACCTCTTAGATGCGGCATAACGCGCTAATCGCACTACGCATTATCATGGTTAATTTAAGTGAAATTTTATCTAATATTTACCCCTTATGCGGTATAAGTTTTACTTTTGCGCCAAAATCACACAATTATGAGTTTCATTACAGATGTTATCGCGCGGCAGATCTTAGACAGCCGTGGCAATCCTACAGTAGAAGTAGATGTACACACCAGTGAAGGTATTGTGGGCCGTGCGGCTGTTCCCAGCGGGGCTAGCACAGGTAAGCACGAGGCAATGGAACTCAGGGATGGCGATAAGAAAAAGTACGGCGGCAAAGGCGTAATGAAAGCTGTAAGCAACGTAAATGAAATTATTGCTGAAGAGTTATACGGCACGGACGTAACCGACCAACGCAGCCTGGATAACCTGATGATTGAAATTGACGGCACTCCTAACAAGAGCAAGCTGGGCGCAAACGCTATACTTGCTGTAAGTATGGCTGCTGCTAAAGCCGCATCACAAAGCGTGGGCCTGCCTTTCTACCGTTACATAGGCGGCGCTAATGCAAGGACTTTGCCAGTGCCAATGATGAACATCCTTAACGGTGGCGCACATGCCGATAACAAAATTGACTTTCAGGAATTTATGGTAATGCCTACTGGCGCAAGCACTTTCAGCGAAGGTTTACGTTGGGGTGTGGAAATTTTCCATGAATTGAAAAAACAACTGAAAGACAAAGGCTATAGCACTAATGTAGGTGACGAAGGTGGCTTTGCTCCTAACATACAGAGCAACGAAGAAGCTATTGAAATAGTGATACGCTCTATTGAAAAAGCAGGCTACAAACCTGGCGTTGATGTATTCATAGCTATGGATGCGGCTAACAGCGAACTGTGGAAAGAAAAAGATAAGAAGTACCACTTCCATAAAAGCGATGGCAAGAAAATGAGCAGCGAAGAACTGGTGGCTTACTGGGTGAGCTGGTGCAAAAAATACCCTATCATAAGCATAGAAGATGGTATGGCGGAAGACGACTGGAAAGGCTGGAAAATGCTCACCGAAGCGCTGGGCGATAAAGTGCAGCTCGTGGGCGACGACCTGTTCGTAACCAACGTTACCCGCCTGGAAAGGGGCATCAAAGAAAACATTGCCAATGGCCTGCTGGTGAAAGTAAACCAGATAGGTACGCTGAGCGAAACTATTGATGCGGTAACTATGGCGCAGCACAACCGCTACAATACTATTATGAGCCACCGCAGCGGCGAAACTGAAGATACTACCATTGCCGACCTTGCCGTAGCATTGGGCTGTGGCCAGATCAAAACCGGTTCTGCGAGCCGCAGCGACCGTATGGCTAAGTATAACCAGTTATTAAGGATAGAAGAAGAACTGGGCGAAATTGCCTACTATCCGGGCAATTCCCTTAAATTTGGTAAATAAATAGCCTCACGCAAAGACGCTAAGTCGCAAGCACAGGTTATTAATTACAGCAAGTTTTTAGAGGCGCAAATTCCATTTAAATAACATGATGCGCCTTTGAAATCTTAATTTGGATTGCTAATTTGAAATTGCGCCTTTGCGTGAGCTTCTTATTTTAGGTATAAATATTACTGTATGAAAAAGGTTTTAAAAGTCGTTACCAACAAATACTTCATTACGGGCCTGGCGTTCGTGGTTTGGTGTGCGTTCTTTGACCAGAACGATTGGTTTTCCCTGCGGGACAAACAAAAAGACCTTGACGCTATAAAAACCAATATTGCGTACCTGAGCGCTGAAGTAGAGAAAATGAGCGATGAGCGCAATGCCCTGCTCCACGACAACAAAAAACTGGAACAGTACGCCCGCGAAAACTACCGCATGAAACAGGACAATGAAGATGTTTATGTGATAGACAATAGCGGAAAATAAATTGTACAACTCTTTTTAAAATGCCTACCTAACGGTGGGCATTTTTTATGCCCGCCATTCTCCTTGAAATCAAATAATTTTGCGGGTACGTTATGGAAATGGAAGAATGGGAATACGAGCAGCAGAGGGCGCGGCTGGAGATGCAGTTAATTATAAACCCGGGCGATGCGGATGCCCACTTTGAGCTGGCCGGCCTGCTGGCCGATTATTTTTGCGATTATGTGCTGGCAAAAGAGCATTACCTGCAATGCCTTACAATTGAACCCAAAAATGCGGTATGCCATAACCACCTGGCATTGCTGTACCAATACGACCTTGAAGAGTATGAACTAGCCCGGGAACATTACATCAAAGCCCTGGCACTTGAACCCGAAAATGCAGACTATTATATCAACTATGCGGAGTTGCTTTCTGATGACCTGGAAGAACCCGAAGCCGCAAAAGAGTATTTTGAAAGGGCGCTAGACATAGCCCCTCTTCTGGCATACGGCCATTATGCCTATGCACGCTTCCTGCATGTGTACCTAGATGAAGGGGGAAATGCTATGGCGCATTACCAATTGGCAATAGACATAGACCCAACCGATGCAGAATATTACAATGGTGCAGGCAACCTG
>CANBTK010000104.1 GCA_947372365.1 Flavipsychrobacter stenotrophus
TACACTAAAGGCACACCAGCTCATCAGCTACACAACAAATCCGTAAACAAAAGCGGCCACCTCATTTTATATGAAGAAGCCGCTAAAAATAAATAGCCTTAAAACCCTGTTCCTATTGTGCTATTGGCGGTTGTTTGCCGTTTGCTATATACTGGAGCGTTGCCCTGGAGGGCAGCAAGCAGTAAGCTGTACCCACCGTGGATACCAACTGCGGCACCTTGTCAATTTTATAGTTTGCCGGGCCTCCGTTATAGGGCACGAGGGGAATTGTAAATGAGGGGTCAATAGATGCAGCTCCCGGCCTGGCTGTGCGGTTGCCCGTAAGTACATCCTGGGTATTTTGCCGCCAGCCTGTATATACAGGGCTGAAATTATTGAAATTCATCCATCCGCATAATTTCTCAAATTGTGTAGAAAAATCCCCACAGAGAAACAGGCCGATAAGCCCCCTGTCAGCGTCAGGCGTAGCCACGTCAAATGTTGGCCCGTAAGGCACACCTCGTCTTATGAGGCGCGTTACAGGGGTTACATTGGAATTAACACCTTCATCCCTCGGATTCGTAACCCTTGTATGCGCAGAAAACGGGCATTTGAGACCCGCCATATCTGGTTCGTTCACAGCAGGATTGTTGTACATGAAGCTGGTATTTTCTGCTTGCATGCTGTCCTCTGTGTATGGCGACACCGTTAAAGGTGTACCGTCTCGCCATCTGCCATTTAACTTTGCTGCCAGCCATTCCCTTGCATAGGCTTCCTGCGTCGGGAACTTGTTATTGGGTTGGGGAGGAATAATCTTCGCTATTGCTTTAGCATTGTCATCCAGCAACTTTTCGAATGAGGCCGAATCCTGCGAAAGTATACGCAGGGCGTTGTAACACCCATCCATCGCAAATGCACCTTCCGGACCGGTAGTAGGAAATGGAGGGACGCCATATTTGATATTACAATTCGGATCGTAGCCAATGAGAAAGTAGCTCAAATTGGATGGATCGTTTTCGGGTATAACCGGCACCAGGTCAGGCTCATCAATTCCATCCTTATAACCAAATTGAATGATGTCTTTCCCCAGTTGCGATTGAAACAATCGACCGCCATTACTCGCAGCCGAACTATAATTTTTAAGCGGGAATAATTCCTGGATACTCGTGCCGCCGGCTGAAACGGCTGTCGCGATATACTGCATAATAGTGCCAAGGAAATCCTCCGTCATGGCGTATGCATGAACCACGCAATGTACATCGGAGGTATCAAAATTGTGGCTTGGCTGTGAAGCAGGCAGCTGATTCCCCCACCACTTGGCGGGATCACTCGGGCCAGTATCGTTTAATGTAAATTGCGGGTTTGCAAGTGGCGAACTGTTTATGGGACATGCAGGCCCAACAATAAAACTCCCTGGGAATTGACTGCTATCAAGGTCTGATTCCACGATCTTTACACCACCCCAGGTAAGCCCGATGTTCAGCATATAGTCCGGTTTCACTTCCCAGGTTTCAGCCGTTCTGAGATAAGGCATTAAGCCACTAATGAAGGCCGGAACACCAGTAAAATCGTTAAATCTAAATAGCATATGAACGGAATACGGATGGGTATAGCCCCTCAATATCAGACCCTGTATATTTCTCTTACCTTCTTCGGTGGTAGGATCGGATGTTGTATTTGCCATGCTGATTTTTTTTGAGTTAAAAAAACACAGCCAGGTAACCACCTGGCTGTAATAACCATATAAGAAATTAATAACTAGCTCAATCCCATTGCGCTCTTGATATTGTCAATGGTCCAGGGATATGCAGAAAAATTATCCTCTGGCTTGCTAAGGTTATTTGAGGTAATAAACTTGTAGAAGATCGGATAGGTAAGCGAATCCGGCTTTGTTGGGTCGAAACCAGCAGGAGGGTTAAGCGCAATTGCGGCAAGACCGGCAAATGCTGTCTTTATCGCACTCCCATTCTCGAAAAACTTATTCAGGTAGGTATTCATATCCCCATCAAATTCCGTCATTAGCAAAACCGCAGATATAGCTGGCGTAACAACCGGCGCCAACGGATTGGTCATATCCGCTTTTGTGTTAGTGCCCCCGGGGATAAGCGCAACTCGTGCGTAATGTACCAGATCAAGAAATGAAGCGGCCGTTGCATCTGGGCCTGGGAAATTGGTGTAAATAAAATAGGCGGCATACTGCGCCTGTGCATCTTGCCTGATTGGAACGTAAAGTGTTAACGGATTTGCCATTTTATTTGGTGATTTTTTTTGCCTACTCTTTGATCCTGTTTTCGGCTTACCAGTGTGACTATTTTAAATTGTATAGTTAAAAAGGAATAAAATCCAGCAGCTTACATCTATAACGGCGATGCTTGTTGCAGCAATAAATAATGAGAACGAAAGTTGCTATCAATCGTCTCGTGAAAATATAAAAAACAATTATCACTTTATAGCAGATTAGAATATTTATTTCGAATTAAAATAAAAAATTGAATCACAATGTTTTACGCCAATATGCTGCACAAAAAAGCCGAAGGAAATTTCCTTCGGCTCAATTATCAAACTCAGTAATAAAAAAATCAGTCCTACAGTTCCGGATACAAAGGGAACCCTGTCATAAACTCGTTTACTTCGCCTTTTATGGTAGCCATTAGCTGTTCATCATCTGGCGACATCAATGCGCGGTCTATCCAGTTTACAATTAACTGCATATCGTTAGCCTTTAGCCCCCTGGTTGTAACGGCGGGCACCCCTACCCTTATCCCCGAAGTAATGAATGGCGATTTATCATCGAAAGGCACCATGTTTTTGTTAATAGTAATATCTGCTTTAACAAGCGTGTTTTCAGATTTTTTACCGCTAATGCCCTTATTGCGAAGGTCTATTAATAGCAGGTGGTTGTCGGTACCGCCGGAAACGATATCATAACCTTTAGCTGTAAATGCTTGTGCCAATGCCTGCGCATTTTCTATTACCTGCTTGCCGTACTGTAAAAAGCCATCCTGCAATATTTCATAAAACGCAACAGCTTTAGCAGCTATCACGTGCTCCAGCGGGCCACCCTGCGTGCCAGGGAAAACAGCAAGGTCTATCATCTGGCTCAGGGTCCTTGTTTCGCCTTTAGGGCCTTTGACACCCCAGGTGTTCTCAAAATCCTTTTTCATTACAATAAGCCCACCGCGCGGGCCGCGTAATGTTTTGTGGGTAGTAGTAGTTACAAAATGGCAATGTTCGAACGGGCTGCTAAGCAAACCCTTAGCAATAAGCCCTGCCGGGTGCGATATATCGGCCATCACCAACGCGCCTACTTTGTCAGCAATTGCGCGGATGCGGGCATAGTCCCAGTCGCGGCTATAAGCCGAAGCCCCGCAGATGAGCAGCTTTGGCTTATGCTCATTCGCCTGCTTTTCCATCATATCATAATCAACAAGGCCAGTCTCTTTTATTACGCCGTAGTGAACAGCGTTATATAATTTACCCGAAATATTCACTGGCGAACCCTGTGTTAAGTGCCCACCCATGCTCAGGTCTAAACCTAAAATAGTATCGCCGGGCTGTAATACAGCCAGCATGAGCGCAGCATTAGCCTGCGCACCGCTATGCGGCTGCACATTGGCATACTCACACCCAAATATCTCCTTTGCCCTGTCAATAGCCAGTTGCTCGCTTTTATCTACTACTTCGCAACCGCCATAATACCTCTTGCCCGGATAGCCCTCTGCATACTTATTGGTCATTGCACTACCCATAGCCTGCATTACCTGCAAACTTGTAAAGTTTTCGGAAGCTATGAGCTCCAGCCCATGGCGTTGGCGGTTAAGTTCTTCTTGTATGAGGCCAAATATGGCAGTATCGCGTTGCATGTGTGTGATTTTGTAGGCAAAGATAGTAGCAGAGAAGGCTATTACAACTTTTATACCCGTAACAAAAGCATAAAACCTGAATGGCTACCTATAAAACAATAGTTTTGAGGTAGCTCACAGGCAATCTAATATTCAACAACACTAAATTTAGGCCAAAGTGCAATATATCCTCAAATTATTACTAAAACTTATTGTCTGGGCGGGCCTGATTTTCTTCGCATGTGCTTTGCTATGGTTTTTTGTATATTCCTCGTTTGTTATGTGTGGCCATTTCTTTGGCGCAAGGCATTAGAGGCACCTTATATTCATGACTTTGCTTTTAAGAGGCTATTGCTAAATTGTTAGCACTGTATAATGTAGCTTTGGCAATTCAACCCATACCTAATGGATCAAAAAAATAAAAGTAGCAAATTCACCCTTTTTATATTAGTTGCAATGGCCGCGGGCATTGCGCTTGGCTTTATACTCAATAAGAACATCGAAAGCAAGGCAATCACCTCGCCTGACACTGTGCTGCAGCCTTTCAGCCTTGCAGCCGATGTTTTCCTGCGGCTGATAAAAATGATTGTGGCCCCGCTGGTATTTACTACCTTGGTGGTAGGTGTTGCTAAACAAGGCAATGCGAAAGCTGTCGGGCGCATTGGCGGAAAAACCATGCTCTGGTTCCTGTGTGGTTCATTTGTGAGCCTGTTTTTGGGCATGGTGCTGGTTAATTTCTTCCGCCCCGGCGAAAATATGCACCTCGCCATACCCGATGCCGTTGCTGGCCTGCCAGCCACCACGGCTATTAACCTGAAAGACTTCATTTACCACATATTCCCTACCAGCATATTCGATGCCATGGCCAAAAACGAGATACTGCAAGTGGTAGTATTTTCAATATTCTTCGGTGTCGCTGCTGCCGCCATTGGCGAAAAGGCAGATATTATTGTAAAAACACTGGATTCCGCAGCCCATATTATCCTTAAAATGACTGGCTACATAATGAATCTGGCGCCTATTGCTGTGTTTGGTGCAATGACCAATATAATAGCCAAACAAGGGCTGGGCATATTAGGCACTTTCTCTAAGTTTATTGGCGAGTTCTACCTGGGGCTGCTCATTCTGTTCTGCATACTGGTGGGCGCCGGATATTTATTTATCCGCAAAAGGGTCTTTACTATGCTGAAACACATTAAAGAGCCTACCCTCATAGCGTTCTCTACCAATAGCAGCGAAGCTGCCTTCCCTAAGTTGATGATGGAGCTGGAACGTTTTGGCTGCGATGAAAAAATTGTGAGTTTTGTACTCCCCCTGGGCTATTCCTTTAACCTCGATGGCTCCATGATGTATATGACCTTCGCTTCATTGTTTATAGCCCAAACATATGGCATACACCTGGATGCAGGCACACAAATGAGCATGCTGCTGGTGCTTATGCTTACCAGCAAGGGCATTGCCGGGGTGCCCAGGGCATCACTGGTGGTTATAGCAGGTACGCTTGCTACCTTTAAAATACCCGAGGCGGGGCTGGCACTGCTACTGGGCATAGACCCGCTGCTGGATATGGGCAGGGCATCAATGAATGTTGTTGGCAATAGTATTGCCACCGCCGTTATTGCGAAAATGGAGGGCGGGCTTAAACCAGCATAAACATTTGCCCTAATTAACAAGCTACCCAAAACTATTGTATGAATAGTTACTTTGATTTTTCTACTTTTGTTAGTGCATAAGCAGTTGAATATGGCGGGGGTTGAATTTTCACATTTGAATTTTGAGATATCATGCAGGTAAGGTCTATGGCAGAATTTGCTGCCAGTGGTGAAACACCAGAAATATTGTTTTGGGTTGGCTGTGCAGGCAGTTTTGACCAGCGTGCCCAGAAGGTAACTAAAGCATTTGCCCAGATACTGGATAAAGTAGGCATCAAATTTGCCATACTAGGCAAAGAAGAGTCGTGCACAGGCGACCCGGCAAGAAGGGCGGGCAACGAATTCCTGTTCCAGATGATGGCATACAATAACATTGCCCTGCTGAATGGCTATGGTATAAAAAAGGTGGTTACCATATGCCCGCACTGCTTTAATATATTCAAAAATGAATACCCTGCATTAGGCGGCAACTATGAGGTAATGCACCACACTACCCTATTGCAGCAGCTTATAAACGAAGGCAAAATAACGCTAAAGGATGGCGGGGCATTTAAAGGCCAGAAGATAACCTACCACGATAGCTGCTACCTGGGCAGGGGCAACGGCATATATGAAGCCCCACGCGAAGTATTGCAGGCTTTTGATAGCGAGCTGATTGAAATGAAGCGCTGCAAAAGCAACGGTATGTGCTGCGGCGCAGGTGGCGCACAAATGTTTAAAGAGGAAGAAGCTGGTACCAGCCGTGTAAACTTTGAGCGGGCTGAGCAGGCTATGGAAACTGGCGCAACCATCATTGCTGCTAACTGCCCATTCTGCACTACCATGCTTACCGACGGTGTTAAGAACAAAGAGAAAGAAGATACAGTTAAAGTGATGGATATTGCGGAAATGGTGGCTATGTCAATGGCTTAAAAAAATAAAAAAGCAAAAAGTAAAAGTAAAAAATGGTTATTGTGGGCAGGATTGGCTGATTTAGTCGAAAGTTGAAAGTCATAGGCCATAAGCTGGCTGAGGCGACAGATTTTCAGTTTGCTGAAAAAAAATAAAAACGTGAAGAACAAGACATTGGTATTAGGTGCTTCAGAGAACCCTGGCAGGTATAGCTACCTGGCAGTAAAAAAATTAC
The DNA here is from genome assembly GCA_947372365.1 of Flavipsychrobacter stenotrophus. GTDB lineage: Bacteria > Bacteroidota > Bacteroidia > Chitinophagales > Chitinophagaceae > Flavipsychrobacter > Flavipsychrobacter stenotropha_D. The sequence goes on from CANBTK010000104.1 coordinate 6,600, forward strand.
TGAGTAAGGGGCAGGAAGTGTTAGCAATAGGCAAAACAGGAGGTAATGTAGATGGCGTGGTTATTAATAAGGAGCCTGTAGATACTGATGAGGTGGCAACGGTGACTATGTACCTGAACCCGCTGCACCAGAAAGCCTACTACGATTACATTCTATCCCTGAAGCCTAACCGCATCATCTTTAACCCTGGTGCCGAAAATGAAGAACTAGAAACGATTGCCCAAAAAGCAGGTATCAAAACAATAGAGGCATGTACGTTGGTGATGCTGAGCACAGGGCAGTTTTAGCTGCGGCGCTTTGCTTTTTT
>CANBTK010000105.1 GCA_947372365.1 Flavipsychrobacter stenotrophus
GCTGAAATTGATGGGATGAGGTTCCTTTCCCTTTCTTTGGTTACGCTTTTTCATATACGTGGTTACTTCGTAGAAAAGACAAAACTTGTCTTTGCCGATAAAATAAGCGACTACCATTGGTTCAATACTTTTATGGAAGGTGCCGACCGTAGCGTACCCCTGTTTTTTGCCATAAGCGGCTTCATCTTATGCCTGCCATTTGCCAACCACTACCTTAAAGGCGGCAAGCCAATTGAGCTTAAGAACTATTATGTAAGGAGGGTCACGCGCCTGGAGCCACCCTATTTTATAGTAATGATAATCATCTTCCTGGCACAGATAGCGCTGCACGTGTACACATTCAAGGCACTGTTCCCTAGTTTGCTGGCTTCGCTTATTTATTCCCACAACCTTATTTTCCATACCACGCCGTTGGTTACCGTTGTGGCCTGGACCCTTGAGGTGGAAATACAATACTACATCGTAGCTCCGTTTATGTTCAGGATACTGAAACTTTCCGCACTGGCAAGGCGCAGTATTATTGCCGGCGCTATAATAGGGTTTGTAATACTACAGAACGTGTACCCGCCCACCTTCCTGAGCATATATGCGCATATACAGCACTTTTTGATAGGCATACTTATAGGTGATTTTTATGTTTGCGGCATAGCCAAAGACTTTTTCAAGCAAAAGTGGATGTCGCTGGTTGGGCTGGCGGTTTTCCTGCTTATGTTCTTTATGCCAATGACACATACTTATGGCAGCGAAGATATTGTTGCTAAAATAGCTTTTCCTTTCATGATAGGGCTGTTTTACTACATCATCCTGAACAACGAAATTGTGAAGGCGGTTTTCAGCTTTAAGTTCATACCTATCATTGGCGGCATGTGCTATACTATTTACCTGCTGCACTATACAGTCATATCTATGCTGGGCAAGTACACGGTCAATATCAGGTTCACCGACTACTACCTGCCGAACCTGATGTTCCAGTTTGTGATACTGATGCTGGCCATACTGGCGATATCAGCGGTATTCTACCTGTACATAGAGCGGCCGTTTATGGATAAGAAATGGGTAGATAAGCTGATGGGTAAAAAGCCAAAGGAGGCTGCAGCCCCGGTAAAAACCGAGGTTAAATAGCCCATGGGCGCAGCCACGGCAGGCTTTCTTAAAATTTGCCTACCTTTCAGTATTGTTTTGTACTAATAGTAAGACTGGTAATACTCAATTCGCATTATGATTCTTTACGGAGCCAGCGGCCATGGCAAGGTGATAATAGAAATACTGGAAAGTAATAATGAGCCTGGTATCCAGGTGTGGGACGATGCGGTAAAGCCCCCTATATGGCAATACCCCGTTCAGCGGCCATTGCCTGCCGGGGTGCCAATGCCCGATAAAGTAGTTATAGGCATAGGGGTGAATGCCACCCGTAAAAAAGTGGCAGAGATGCTGGCCGCAACAGCAGCCTTCGGTACGGCTATACATGCTGATGCCTACCTTTCAAAGCGGGCTACAGTAGGCGAAGGCACCGTAATAATGGCAGGCGTAAGGGTAAACCCCGATGTAACCATAGGCAAGCACTGCATAGTAAATACCTGTGCCTCAATAGACCACGATTGTGTGCTGGAAGATTATGTGCACATATCGCCCAATGCTACGCTGAGCGGCGATGTGAGGGTAGGCGAGGGTACTCACATAGGCGTAGGCGCATCGGTAGTGCAAGGCATAAGGATAGGCAAGTGGGCAACCATAGGCGCAGGCGCAGTAGTAATAGGCGATATACCCGACTATGCAACTGCTGTAGGCTGCCCGGCAAAAGTGATAAAAATTAAACAACCATAAAGGAAATGAGCAGTAAAATTTGGTTATCGTCGCCACACATGGGTGGTACAGAACAGGGGTTTGTGAATGAGGCATTTGAAACCAACTGGATAGCGCCGCTGGGCCCTAATGTAAACGGGTTTGAAAACGACCTTTCTTTATTCCTGGGCAACGATACGCACGTAGCGGCATTAAGCTCAGGCACAGCAGGGCTGCACTTAGGGCTTGTTTTACTGGGCGTAAAGGCCGGCGACGAAGTTATTTGCCAGAGCATGACTTTTTCGGCATCGGCCAACCCTATCGCTTATGTAGGCGCAAAGCCGGTATTTGTAGATAGCGAAACCGATACCTGGAATATGTCGCCGGAGTTGCTGGAAACTGCAATAAAAGCAAGGATAGCCGCAGGCGTTACGCCAAAGGCTATAATTCCGGTGCACCTGTACGGTATGCCTGCTAAAATGCCCGAAATAATGGCAATAGCCAACAGGTATAACATACCAGTACTTGAAGACGCGGCAGAGGCGCTTGGTTCGTCAATTGACGGGCGTAAATGCGGTACGTTTGGCGAAATAGGCGTGCTGTCTTTCAACGGCAATAAAATCATCACCACATCGGGTGGAGGTGCATTGGTGTCGCATAATTCCGATTTAGTTAAGGAAACCCGTTTCCTGAGCACCCAGGCAAGGGACGAAGCGCCGCACTACCAGCATTCTAAAATAGGCTACAATTACCGCATCAGCAATTTGTGCGCAGGCGTAGGCCGCGGGCAAATGGAAGTGCTGCCGAACCGCATACAACAGCGCAGGGACAATTATGAAAGGTACTACAGCCGCTATAATGGTAAAAAGGGTATCCATTTTGTAACAGAGCCAACAGGCTACTTCAGCAATAGGTGGCTATCTACAATCCTGATAGACCCTGCTGTAGCAGGCTTCAGCCGTGAGGGCCTGCGCCTGGCGATGGACAAGGAAAACATAGAATGCCGCCCATTGTGGAAGCCAATGCATATGCAGCCCATATTTGAGCAATACGAATTCTTTGGCAATGGCACATCAGAAATGCTGTTTGCCAACGGCCTTTGCCTGCCATCGGGCTCTAACCTTACCGATGCCGATTTCGACAGGATATTTAAGGTGATGGATGGGTTTGTGAAGTAGTTTTAGGATTGCATTTAATTGAAAATAGCCGTTGCGTTACCGGGAAGGATGCAACGGCTATTTTTCTTGATTTTTGACGCATAGGGTAAATCAATACTGTCATATCGCTGAGCCCATATTGGTAAAGCCATTTTTGGCATTTTAAATTGGGTTTCTGCAAGGTTTCCCAAAGCATTTGCGCGTTAATAATTCTTCCCTTGTAGCATAGGCACAAACGAAGCTGCGCCCAACTCCTGAGTATTCAGGTTGCCAGCGGCATCCTTGGTTATTTTTAGCATTTTCTGCCCTTTGTCATCGCCTACAGGTATCACAAAAATGCCACCCGGCTTTAGTTGCTCTACCAGCTTGGGCGGTATGTAAGGGGCTGCTGCAGTAACTATAATTTTATCGAATGGGCCGTAAGACGGCAGGCCTTCGTAGCCATCGCCATAGAAGCGTTTTATGTTGAAATATTTTTTGAGGAAAAAGAATTTGCCTACGTGCTCATACAAATCTTTTTGGCGCTCAATGGTAAACAGCGTTATGCCAAGCTCTGCCAGCACGCAAGCCTGATAAGCGCTGCCGGTGCCTATCTCCAGTACTTTGTCAAATTTCTTTATCTCCAGCAATTCGGTTTGGTAAGCTACTGTATATGGCTGCGAAATGGTTTGCCCGGCTAAAATAGGGAATGCCTTGTCTTCGTAAGCATGGTGCTCGAAGGCAGGGTCAAGGAAAAAATGGCGGGGGATATTTTCGATGGCAGCAAGTACGCGTTCGTCTTTTATTTTCTTTTCACGAAGCAATTGCACCAGTTGCCTTCTCATTCCTTTATGTAAATAGGTATCCTCTTTCGGTTTGCTTTGCAACATCTGCCAAAGGTAGTTAAACGGCCGCAGTGAGTGAATAGTTGCAGGCCGGTGTTGTTAAAAATACTTTTTCCTAATGGGGGAATACTACTATTGCTCAAAGCTTATGTTCTCAGGTTCCCGGCGCAATGAAGTATCGCACTTTACATAATCGGCGGTTATGGAGGAATTGCCCGTTACCTCAATAGAGATATCGTCAAACCATACCTGCCCTTCGCCATGCAATAGCGCCCCAAACGTCACTTTCGATGCGTTAAACGGCACATCCAGCTCTATGGTATAGGCCTTCCAGTCGGTAGTGCCTTTTACTGGCCTGTCGTGCATATTATCGAAGGTGAGCGGCTTTTTATCGTCCTCATTGTCCGCCCTCACAAAGAAGCCCGCCCAGCCAGTTACTGCCCGGCTTTTCATAAAACCAGTAAAACGTATGCGCTTGCCCAGGTACCGTTGCGATGATACCTTTTGTATAAGGCTGCCATATTCGCCTATGTCATAGTTTTTTTTGCAGGCCCTTATTACCCCGCATGCCTTACTGCTGTCATGCCCGCCTATTTTCCACAGGCCCATTTCGTACTTATCTTCCGCACTGCCTGACTTTTGCCAGCCCTTAGGTATTGCAAATGATAATAAGGATGCCACAGCTACAATAGCTACTATACTGGCGATGGTTTTTGGCTTCATATTTTGTATATTTTCGCCCTGTTTCCAGGCGTTGGCGTTACCTTACTTGTTTTTGCTTTTCCCCGTGTTGATAGCCGTTATGCCGTGGTTCCTCAGTTTCAATTCTGCCTCTATTAATGCCCTCTCTTTATCCAGTTCTGCCTTTAGTTCCTTTTCAGTAGGCAGGTATAGTTTGTAGCGGGCTGAAAATAGCCGCTTGTTGTCTTTTAAAACTGAGTATTTAATCACCGACTCATTTTGTTCGGAACACAATATCAACCCAATGGTTGGGTTATCGCCCTTCTGCGTATATTTTTCTTCATACATGCGCACATACATATCCATTTGCCCAACATCCTGGTGGGTAAGCTTACCTACTTTAAGGTCAAGCAGCACAAAGCATTTTAGTATGTAGTTATAGAATACAAGGTCAATATAGTAGTGCTCTGTATCGGCATCAATATGTTGCTGGCGGCCTACAAATGCAAACCCTTTGCCCAGTTCCAGCAAAAAATGCTGTATGTTGTCCAGTAGCGCTTGCTCCAGCTCGCTTTCGTATAGGTGCTTCCCTGGTTTTATTTGCAGGAACTCTAAAACATAGGGGTCTTTAATAAAGTCGGCAATATTGGGCACCAGTGCATCCACTTTTTCTTTGGCTTCTTTTTTTATTGCCTTTTTGTTCTTGCTGCTTACAATGCGTTCATAATAAAAGCTGTTAATTTGCCTTTCCAGCCCACGCACCCCCCAGTTTTGGCTAACCGCTTCCTTCATGTAATAGGCGCGCGCATCAGGGTTTTCAACACGCATTAATAGCTTGTACTGAGACCATGACAATTCTCTCCACAGTGTGGAGAGAATCTGAGCTTCGGCCGGTATACCAGAAGCTAAATATTGTACATCATTGCCCGGAAGCTCAGTATTACCAAGGGTTTCAGGCTTTTCGGATTCTCTCCACACTGTGGAGAGAATTGGGAATGTGCTATAAAATTGGCGCATATTCCAAAGGCTTTGCACACTAAAGCCACCATTAAATTCTTTGTTCAGCCTATCCGATAAATCCTGCAATACGGCCTTTCCATACTCCGCCTTAAGCTTACCCTGCTGCTCCTCCTCAATAATAAGCCTGCCAACATGCCAGTAAGCCACTACCATGTGGCTATTGACCGCTTTATATGCAGCGGCCTGCGCCTGGTTCAGTACCGCTTTTATAGATGTGAACAAAGCCCTTTGTTTAGCAGCTGCCCTGGGCTTGCTTTTTACTGCCGGTAGTGTTTCTTTTTTTGCTGTTGCCATTTTAAACTGCGCTAAAAACCAGTTTCTAATAAATTATTCAGCATAGCGCATGGCTATTAGCTGGAGTGCCAATTTACGAAATAAAGGGCAGCTAGTATTTGGCTGCATTCAGGGAATTGAGGGGATGCCCGCATAAACCGGGTTTTACTGTTCTACAGGTTTTACAGTTTTATCTTCCAGGCTGCTGAAGGCATACTGCACCAGGTTAGCGCCCATCTGCAGGGCTGCGGTATGTTTTTCGGGGGTATCGTGGTGCACATCGTAATCTTCCCAGCCATCGCCAAGGTCGGTTTCAAAGCTGTAAAAGCAAACCAGGCGGCCTTTGTAAATGAGCCCATAACCCTTGGGGGGCTTGTTGTCATGCTCATGTATTTTGGGCAGGCCGTTGGTAAAATTAAATTTCTGGTGGTAAATGGGGTAGTTGAAAGGCAGCTCCGCAAGCTCCAGCTCGGGGAATACTTTTTTAAGTGCGGGGCGCACATATGGGTCCAGCCCGTAATTGTCGTCTATGTGCAGGAAACCGCCGCCTTCCAGGTATTTGCGCAGGTTTAGCGCCTCAGCATCGCTGAGTGCCCAGCGGCCATGCCCGGTCATGTGTATAAACGGATAATTGAAAATATCGGTGCTGCCCACTTCCACTCTCGCCTCAACAGGGCTAAAGTTGGTGTGCAGCTGGTCGTTGCAGTATAAGGCAAGGTTTTTAAGGGAGGTTGGGTTAGCATACCAGTCGCCGCCGCCATTATAAATGAGCAGCGCCAGCTTCATATTCTGTGCGGAAGCACCAATGAAAAAAAACATGGGAACCAGCAGCAATAACAACCTCTTAATCCTTTCCATCATTGATCATGTTAAAGTGCGCGCAAACTGAAATCGCTGCAGTTTCGGTGCGCAGGCGTTGTGAGCCCAGCGATACCGGCTTGTAGCCGTACGATACACACAAACTTACTTCATCGAAGCGGAAATCACCTTCGGGGCCTATAAGTATAACAGTTTCCGAACATGGTTTTAACATTTCAGCAAACGGCTGGCGTTCTTTATCAGATATACAATGGGCTACGAACCTGTGTTCCACATTGCAGTACTTTTTAAGCACATCGGCAAGTGGAGTGGTATCAGCCAGCTCCGGCATGTAGTTC
>CANBTK010000106.1 GCA_947372365.1 Flavipsychrobacter stenotrophus
ACTGCAAAGCATTCCGGGTGGCGCTATTGCACGCCCGTTTGTAACGCACCATAATGCACTGGATATACCGCTTTACCTGCGTATTGCTAACGAACTGTACCTGAAACGCCTGATTGTAGGTGGCTTTGAGTGGGTATATGAGTTCAGCCGTAACTTTCGTAACGAGGGTATGGACAGGACGCACAACCCTGAGTTTACCGTATTGGAGTTTTACGTTGCCTACAAAGATTATTTGTGGATGATGGATACTACCGAGCAATTGCTGGAAAAAACCGCTATCGCTACCAACGGCACTTCGCTTACCTCAGTTAACGGTGTTGAAATTGATTTTAAAGCGCCTTACAAGCGCATCAGCATCTACGATGCGATTAAAGAGCATACAGGCATTGACATCAGCGAAATGGACGAAGATGGCCTGCGTGGGGTGTGTGCCCAACTAAAAATAGAAGTTGACCCGTCTATGGGTAAAGGAAAGCTGGTGGATGAGATTTTCGGTGGCAAATGCGAAAAACATTACATACAACCAACCTTTATTATTGACTATCCTATTGAAATGAGCCCGCTGACCAAGAAGCACCGCGAAAAGGCTGGCCTGGTAGAGCGTTTTGAGCTGATAGCTAACGGCAAGGAAAGTGCCAATGCCTATACCGAGCTGAACGACCCCATAGACCAGCGCGAGCGCTTTGAAGACCAGGGGAAGCTTATGGAGCGTGGCGATGCCGAAGCAATGTATATTGACTACGACTTCCTGCGTGCACTAGAGTATGGCATGCCGCCTACTGCAGGTATTGGCTTTGGTATTGACCGTTTGGCAATGCTGCTTACAGGGCAGGTTTCCATACAGGATGTACTACTGTTCCCGCAGATGCGCCCTGAATCCAATGGTTAATTGTCAATGGTAAATGGTTAATTGTTTGATGTGAGGGCATAGAACAGTGAAATTGCGCCTTTAAAGCCTTGAACGGCAATATGAGATTGCGGCTTAGCGCATTTGCGTGAAACTAAACAGAACAATGAAGCACTTTAAATATATACACTACATAATACTGGCAATTGCGCTGCAATTGCCAGTATTTGCTATTGCACAGGCCAACAGGGACGAAATTGCTACTTACAGGGCGAAGTATATCGGCGATTTGCTCGGCGATGCAAGGGCACCCATAAAGCAGGGTGATATAAAATACCTGCGTTTCTTTGAACCGAACCCAAAATACAAGCTCACTGCCGATTTTGAGCTAACGCCGGGCAGCAAGCCATTTTTGATTGCCACACACAGCGGCAAAAACAAGCCATTCAAAGAATATGGCACTTTCACCTTTACGCTGAATGACAGCACGTTTACGCTGCATGCCTACCAGAACCTGGATTTAATTAACGACAAAAACCACCGGGATGACCTGTTCATTCCGTTTACCGACGAAACCAACTACGCAGCCACTTTTGCGGGCGGCAGGTACATTGACCTTTCGGTAAAGGATATTGAAAATAACCGCGCTGTAATTGATTTTAATAAGTGCTACAACCCCTACTGCGCTTATGCCGATGGCTTCTCCTGCCCCATCCCCCCATCGGAAAACCACCTGAATATTGCCATAAAAGCTGGCGAGAAGATGTATGCAAAGCATATGGCGGAGTAATTTTCTAGTCGTAAGTCGTGATTTGTGATTTGTAATGCCCGTTAGTGAAAAGCTAATTGAACATATTAGACAACTAACGCCACATTTTGCAGAATTGATGCACATACCGTAACTTTACTAAAAGTAATTTTATGCCTGCAACATATCACATCAGGATAAAGGAAGAGTATGCGGCCGCTGTAATTGAAGAACTACAAAAAAAGAATGCCGTTGAAATAGTGCCTGAAGAAGAAGCATTTGAATTGCCTGAATGGCAAAAAGAAGAAGTCCGCAACCGAATTGCGAAATACAAAGGCAACCCTGAATTGCTTATTGATGAGGATACTTTTTTTTCAATGCTTAATGAAGATTAATTAACATGTGTTTATTCTTGTATATACCCCTGAGGCTAGGGCCGATGTCCGAACAGCAGCCATTTATTACGAAACTCAATTAATTGGCCTTGGCAAGCGATTCAAAAATGAAGTAAAGCGCCAGCTTCTACTGATCAAACAAAATCGTTTTACCCGTGCGGTTCGGTATGACGAGGTAAGGCTTGCAGTGATTGATAAATTCCCGTATTCCATACACTACACTATTTCAGAAACCCATGTGGTTGTTCATGCAGTAATTTCAGACTACCGAAATCCATCCGAGTATTGGGTGAAGATCATTATATAATACCAAATATACATTTAAACTGCACAGTAGCCGCCCTGTCCCTGAAGTGCAATGCCGTTTATTTAAGCACTGATCCCATCGGGATCGCATGTCTATAGATATGGATTAATAAATATCACCGATGCCGTAGGTATCGAATGTCTTCACAAAATTAGATTTTTACATTCGAGGCCTACTGCATCGGCATGAAAATATCCTTTGGGCTATAAATATGTGATGCCTTCAGCATCATAACTTTTACACAAATCCTTAAGTAAACGACATTCCCTGAAGGGTGACATGTAACGTAAGCCTGTTTTATTTTTTTAGTGCATTTTTAAAGCCGATTTGACACAACAAAAAAATACCATTGGGTATAACCCTTAATCCTTAAAATTCAATTTCAGGAAACTGAAAATCAGGATGCCCGAAAAGGCTAAACTGGCTAAAGAAATAAGGACTAATGGCACGCCTAGCGGGGAGCCCCCCTTTGCGGCTGGCTGAAAGGCAAGGTTAAGCGATGGCAGCAGCATCATAAAAATAGAAAAGAAGAGCCCTATTACCCCCAGCACTAAGTTGGTAACCAAATGCCTCATATAGGCCTGTATGCCAAAAGCCAGCACTATCAGGAAGGCAAACGGGTTAATATGGCTGGGCTTACTGAACAGGCCAAATAACAGCCATGCCATGCCCAGGGCAATATAGAACCCGTAAGCTGTATATACCAATAACAGGTAAGTGGATGGGCGGTTGCTTTTAGCCATGTGCTGATAAGTAGGAAGTCAAATGTATACAATCAAAAAATGTTGTGCAAGTGTGTGCCACTAACTGGCAACAAGGTTAATAAACCTTACGGGCAGAAGCCTTTATGATTCATTCCTGCCTTTCCAGGCTTCCATATTTTCTTTTTCGTTTATAGAAACCGATAAAATTATCCTCCACTGGTTGTTTTTATCCAGCTTGAGCACATAATCGTATTCGCAACTGTAGACAGGCTGGTGCAGGGCATCGGAATACGCCCAGCGCACTTTTGCACGGGCTATGCGCTGAGTCAGGTTGAGGTTGCTCCACACTTCGGCACGTATATACGCTATGCCCATCTGCCTGTAAAACGAAACCCCCTGGTTAAAAAAGCCTTCCAGTTTACTGGCATCGCTGAAGACGGTATAGGCATCGTCTGACAGCATGGTAGTAGGTATCATATGCAGGTATGCCATACCCTTTGCATTGTGGCCTTCCAGCGCTTGTGCGTAGGTTTCAAAAAAGTCGTTGATGTTTTGTACTGGGGGGTAATGAGTATGCATGAATCACTTATTTCACTTCGGCGAAAGTAGTTCATTCTAGGAATCATATTTACGCCGAAAAAACATTTTTCAGTAATTAATTCATTCCTAACGATAGGATTTCTAATTTTGGGTGCAAAATCAACTATCTGTGAAGACCCTGCTTAATAGCACTTTAATGAACATCACCTTACAGCGGTTGGCACATCAGTTGGTAGAAAACCACCTTTCGTTTACCGATACGGCGATAATAGGCATTCAGCCCAGGGGAATATTCCTTTCAAACCGGATAGCCCAGCTGGTGAAGAAGATAAGCGGCAATAATAACATTGATTACGGCCTACTGGATATCACCTTTTACCGCGATGATGTGCATAGTGCTCACATACATGTACCATCTGATACCACTATACCCTTTAGCATTGAAGGCAAGAACGTAGTGCTTATTGACGATGTGCTGCATACCGGGCGTACTATCAGGTCGGCAATGGATGCGCTGATTGATTTTGGCAGGCCTAAGCGGGTTGAATTACTCACACTTATTGACCGCCGCTTCAGCCGCGAACTGCCTATACAGCCCGACTATAATGGCTATTCGGTAGATACCATCCTTACCCAAAAGGTAAAGGTGTACTGGCAGGAAAAAGATGGCAAAGATGAAGTAGTGCTGCTGGATAAGGTAGTAAGTTAGTTGTAAGTCGTAAGTTATAAGTTATAAGCCGTAAGTCCTTGGCACTTACGTTGAGAGAGTCAAAATTAAGAATCAAAATCATAAAATAGTAAACTAAAAAAAATGGGCCTTTCTGTAAAACATCTGCTGGGTATCAAGGAACTGAATGTTCAGGATATTGAACAGATATTTAAAACAGCCGATAACTTTAAGCAGGTATTACAACGCCCCATAAAGAAAGTACCTACCCTTCGTGACACTACCGTTGCCAACATATTTTTTGAAAACTCTACCCGTACCCGCCTCTCGTTTGAACTGGCTGAAAAAAGGCTGGGCGCTGATGTAGTGAACTTTTCTGCATCCGGCTCTTCGGTTTCGAAAGGCGAAACGCTTATAGATACAGTCAATAACATTTTGGCCATGAAGGTGGATATGGTGGTAATGCGCCACTCTGCCAGCGGTGCCCCTTGGTTTTTGGCCAACCATATTGATGCCAGCATAGTGAACGCAGGCGATGGCACCAACGAACACCCCACACAAGCCCTGCTCGATGCCTATTCCATGCGCGAAAAGCTGGGCAGCCTGAAGGGCAGGCGCATAGCCTTACTGGGCGATATTATGCACTCCCGCGTGGCACTGAGCAATATTTACTGCCTGAACAAGCTAGGTGCGGAAGTAACCGTATCGGGCCCGCCAACGCTTATACCCAAGCACATAGAATCGCTGGGCGTAAGGGTTGAATATGATGTAAAGAAGGCGCTGGAATGGTGCGACGTAGCCAATGTATTGCGCATACAGCTGGAGCGCCAGCACAAGCCCTTATTTTCTACGCTGCGCGAATATGCGATGTACTATGGCGTAAACAAATCGATGCTGGACAGTATAGAAAGGGATATTGTTATTATGCACCCCGGCCCAATAAACCGTGGCGTAGAAATAAACAGCGATGTTGCTGACAGCAAGCAGTCGATCATACTTGGCCAGGTCGAAAATGGCGTGGCTATCCGTATGGCTGTCATCTACCTGCTATCAGGCAAAAGGGAAGTTGTAGAGTAAAATTAGGTAAAGGGAATTCCAGTTTTTACTTCCACTTACTGTTTGTGCTACCATTACTGCATGCGTTATGCCCAACGGCAAAGGATGCAACAGGAGCATTTGAGAACATCATCATCAAATATAAGTTCAGTTAATCCCCAATAGGCGCAGGCTCCACCAATTCACCAAAGAATTTCGTACCTTATATCAATATTTGCACAGTACAGGTATGAAGCAACATAAAAAAAAGTATAGCTATACCACCCGCAACAGGCTGAAAATAATACGTGGTGGCAGCGATTATTTTGATTGCCTGGAAACTGTTGCCGATAATGCCCGCTATTCGCTGCACCTGCAAACCTATATCTTTGACGAGGATGAAACGGGCATAAGAATAGCAGCTGCGCTGATGCGGGCTGCAAGGCGCAACGTTTACGTTTATGTGCTGCTGGATGGGTATGCTTCAGGCGGGCTTTCGTCAGCCTTTGTTGACGGGCTTAAAGCTGCGGGTGTGCATTTTCATTTTTTTGAACCATTCCTGAGGGGTGGCAGCTTCTATATAGGGAGGAGGCTGCACCATAAAGTAATGGTTGCCGATGCCAGCGCTTGCCTTGTGGCGGGCATCAACATAAGCAACCGCTATAATGATATTAACGGCAATAAGGCCTGGCTGGACTGGGCTATGTATGCCGAAGGCGAAGTTGCTGCGGAACTGGATGATGTTTGCGTAAAAATATGGAACAGGTCAGCCTTCCGCAAGAAATGCCTGGCTACTGAACAACCCACATGGAAACTACCTGAGGGGAACTACCCGGTAAGGGTATTACGAAATGACTGGGTATACCGAAAAACTGAAATAACCCGGCGATACTATGAAATGTTCCCGCAAGCGAAAACCGGCATTATTATCATGACTAGTTATTTCTGGCCTCCTAAAAAGCTACTGGCACATATAGCTGCTGCCACGGCAAGGGGCATCAATGTAAAGCTGGTACTCACTGCGAAGTCTGATGTAACTATAGCAAAATATGCCGAACGGTATTTATACCCGTGGCTGCTCAGGAACAATGTAGAGGTTTATGAATACCAGGACACTACCCTGCATGGTAAAATAGCAGTTTGGGATAACGAATGGCTGACGGTGGGCTCGTACAACGTAAATAACATCAGCGCCTTTGCAAGTGTTGAACTCAACCTCGATATCAAAAGCCAGAGTATAGCCAGCGATGTCACCGAAAGGCTACAGCAGATTATCGGCAATAATTGTAAACGCATAGAAAAGGCTGGTTTTGAAGGGTCAACCAACCTGCTGCAAAAGTTCATCTTCTTCCTCTCGTACAGGATTGTGCACATCATGTTTTACCTTTTCACCTTTTACTTTGTGCAAAAGAGGCGGGATCGCAAAGGCGCGTAATGTGGGGCACTTAGCCATCAAAAGAAGAGACCGCTTTGTAATACATCGTACTACAAAGCAGCCCTATTCAAAACTCTTTACTCTATGCTTTATTAGGAAGGCGTGTTACTCCTTAACCAGCCTCTGCACTACTTTCCTATCCCCTGAAACAACTTCAACCATATAAAT
>CANBTK010000107.1 GCA_947372365.1 Flavipsychrobacter stenotrophus
TAGTGCCGTCCACATCCTCTACTTCCACAGTATCAGGCGGTACAACGTCTATTATTTCCTGCACCGCTTTGCGGCTCAGCGGGTAGGTGAATTTGGTATCAACAGTGGAGTATGCTATCAGCTTGCCCGCCAATAGGGCCTTGAACATAATCTGTGCCAGCGTAAATTCATCAACCTCGCTCCTGAGTTTGGGCTTAGGTGGCTTTAAGGAATCGCCTAAAGTAATAACCCGCGAAACCCGTTTTGTCCAGATGTCCAGCATCCCTTCTGTTCCCCTTGGCTTACTTTGCCCAAATGAAATAGTACTCACAAACAGCGCAATGGCTGCGCTACAAATTACTATACTTCCCCTCATGTGATACCTTTTAACTAATGTACAACAATTTTCGCTTTTCAAAAGGAATTGGCTGGAATTTTTCTATAGGCTTATCGTGCATAAACAGCATTACCTAAAGCAGGCTATAATTAATGGTTTAGGCGCTATGCCATTGATTTAAGGAGATAAAAGTTTCACGCGAAGGCGCAAAGCCATGCAGTTTTAGAGTTTTGGCAAGTAATTAGCATCGCAATACATCCTCGTGCCAACAGGCCGTATAGTGCCTGTTTATTTGCGTTGGTTACTTTATTTTGCTGGCATACCTGTCATCGGTAAGCGAAACCAAAAAGGCTTCCAGGTCGGCTTTTTCCTGTGCAGTAAGGTTAAGCGGTTTCGTAAGGGTGGTGTCCATGTTTATAGGGTTGGCAACAGTTTTGTACGGGTCGCTGTAATATTCTATTACTTCTTTCAGTGTTTTAAACATGCCGTTGTGCATATAAGGGCCTGTCACGGCAACATTGCGCAGCCCCGGTACTTTGAATTTGCCCAGGTCTTTTATGTTTTTCGAGATGGCGTAGCGGCCAGAGTCATTGTATTTCTTGCCATCAAACAGGCCTATATTCCTGAATTCATCGCCGGTAAAGTCGGGCGAAAAGTGGCATTCAAAACATTTTGCCCTTACCAGGAACAATTCCCTGCCACGCAATGCAGCGGCGCTTATCAGGGTAGTATCGTCTTTTTCCATGTAACGGTCGTAAGGCGTTTTGGAGGTTTCCAGCGTTTTTTCAAAGGCTGCAATTGCAGCTTCAAGGTAATGTTCTGTAGGTGGGTTAAAACAAATCTTGTTAAACCATGCAACATACTGCTTGTCGCTGTTCAGGCGTTTCACAACGTCCCCTATTGGGGTATTCATTTCATTTTTGTCTTCTATGGGGAATTTAACCTGCTCTTCCAGGCTACCTGCCCTGCCATCATAAAACAGGTAGGGCCTGTCGGCAAGGTTGGCACAAGACGGGGCGTTGCGCTTGCCCAATTTATTGCCCACGCCCTTGCTAAAAGCTACCGTATCGGCAAAGGCGTATTCGGGTATATGGCAGGATGCGCAACTGCGCGAACCATCGGCCGACAATTTTTTTTCAAAGAACAGTACCTCGCCCAGTTGCGCCAGTGTTTTGGGCTCGCCCTTAAACGAATACTTAATAGGGCCCGGCTTTACGGGCAGGAATGAATAGCAAAGTACAACAGCTAACAAAAAAATACCAATTATGGACAGTTTCTTCATTGCTGCAAAAATAGGCAAAGAATTAGAATAGGGTGGTGATTAAAGTCACGCTTTTGCCTTTATCACCAACACCCGCGATATGAACATATAATGCTCACCTTTTACTTTAATAGCATAGGGTCCGTCATTCACACCTGCTGGTAGCTTTACTTTTATAGAAAGGTATATATAAGGGTCAGAGCTATTTTCAAGCTTGTGGTAAACAACCTGCCCCAAGCCGTCAGTTACTTCAATATCCAGCTGGGCAGACAGCAGGAAGCCAGTGACCAGGAATTCGCCGTTGTTGCTTTGTACGGGGGAAACACGCACTACATCATTACCGCCCCTTGTTATGTCTTTAACTTTTAGCCAGGATGGCTCTGATGCAGCAGTTTGCGCTTTTACGCTTAAACAGCTTAATATAAACAGGGATACCAATATTGTTTTCATGCGGTATTTTTGAGGTGCAGGTGGCAAAGGTAAAGAAACGGCAAGTTTCATTTATGCATGTAAAGTGGATGATTCCGCTGCTTACCGCTTGGCACGGCTCAGCGCCCCCATCCAGAACAACATAGAAATAGCAAGGTGCCAGCCTATGCCCGGCTGCCACCACCAGCGGCAGGCTATGATTTTCCAGCCCATATGGGCAATTTCGCGGGTTACAGTGAATTTGTAACTGGCCAAAGAGAACAAGAATACCCAGAACTCAAAAAAAGCAGCAATCACGCAGCTCACGAATGTGAATACTGATGTGAAGAAAACAAACGGCGTTTTCAGGAATGTTTCCAGGAAGCCTGCTTCAGTAATAGGCCCAATAAAGGGCTGCCCGGTTTGTGCTTGCCCCAACCCGGTTCCGGGAAAAATGCAAATGCCTGAAAGCATGATTGCGAAAGTAAATACCAGTGTTTTTTTCATCTGTTGCTACTTTTTTTCAGTCTGTTTAGATTAAATATTTTTATAGTAAAACTATGTAAATATTGTTGTATTTTTTATTGTTTTACTGAAAAATATTCCCGTACCATGAATAATAGCTGCATAAAAATGGCAAAGCACCAGTTTAAGTGCCCCATCGGGCATTTAAACTGGTGCTTCTGTAAAAAACGGGGTTTAACCTTTGGCAAGCGCAATAAAAGCACCAACTAATAAACTAGCGAGCAGGGAGAGCGATAATGCGTAGGTTAACACGGTGAAGGCCTTTTGCATGGTGGGTAGGTTTATAAGAAACACCCTGAATGGGTACTTCATTATAATAGACGAAAAAAAGCAGTAGAATGTTGGGTAGCCGGGCATTATTTTCTTGAAATAGGTGCAATTAGCACTGGCAAGCGGTTTTTGCATGTGCTGCTGGAAAACGTTTATTAACCCTTGATTGATGGCGCGGCGAACGGGCCATATATTGCCAGGGGTTATTAGATTGGTGTTTTTTTTATTAAATTTGGTAAGCCCATGAAAAAACTCCTTCCCTTCTTGTCTGTCCTATTTCTTATTGGCTGCAAAGGCAGGCAGCAGCAGCCAGTTATACATGAAGGAAAAGGGCAGGCCTCCAATGCCATTGAGATAGGTTTTGTTGATAGTATATATTCGGGTATCCTGCACCAGCAGCGTAAAATCTGGGTGTATATCCCTAATAGTTTCAGTTATTCGGTGTTCAGGGGGCAGCAGCAATACCCAGTTGTTTACCTGCTTGATGGCGATGCTCATTTTCATTCTTTTACAGGCATAATGGAACACCTGAGCGAGCAGAATGGCAATATGGTTTGCCCTGATATGATAGTGGTGGGCATACTCAATACTAACCGCACCCGCGACCTTACGCCAACGCAAGACACGGCCGCCTACCACCAATCGGGCGGGGGCGAGGCTTTTAGCGCATTTGTAGAAAAAGAGCTCATACCCCATATTGATTCGCTATACCATCCTGCGCCATTCCGGCTGCTGGTGGGTCATTCTTATGGTGGCCTTACCGTAATAAATACGTTGCTGCACCACGCTGCGCCGTTTAATGCGTTTGTAGCTATAGACCCCAGTTTGTCGTGGCATAATAATGTGCTGCTGAAGCAGGCAGATACTTTACTTGCCGCCACTGATTTTCAACAAAAACTACTGTTTGTTGGTATCGCTAACACTATGGCTGCAGACATGACACTCAAGCGTGTGCAGCAGGAAAAATCGCCCGAAAACAGGCATATCCGCTCCATCCTCAATTTCATCAGCTACCTGAAGCGGAAGCCCACTGGCACGCTGAGGTGGGACTATAACTATTACGAAGATGAAGACCACTATTCCGTGCCTGTAAGGGCTGAATACGATGCGCTGCATTTTATATTCCGCGACTATGCCTTCACTGCCTATACCGAGCTATTTGATAGTACTATCAGTACCGATTCTGCGTTGCAATTGGTTAATGCGCACTTCAGCTATGTTTCCCAAAAACTAGGCTTTAAGATGCTGCCTTCGGAGCATTTCATTAATGCCGTAGGGTATATGTTCCTTAATGACGGCTTAAAGGACAGGGCCCGGGCTTTCTTCCAGATGAATATTGACAATTACCCGCAAAGCAGCAATGCATACGATTGCATGGGCGACTTTTGCGCCGTACAAAAAGACAGCGCAAAGGCATTGGAATACTACAAGAAAGCAGTATCATTTACCGATAATGGCACTACACGGAAGAAGATGAGCCGCATTTTAAGGAAATAGGCAAGGCTACTGGAAAGCCATCCCGGTATTCTATAAAACTGTTGCTAACCACCTACATCTTATAACTCAAATCATTAACCAGCGTTTCAGGCAATGCAGGCAGCAGGTGGCGGGGCAATAAGAAAGACGTAAGCTCTGCCAGTTCTTTAAAAATATAGTGCGAATCGGCCGCGCCACGCAGGTAGGCTGCGCCCGTGCTGCCGCCCGTGCCTACACGCTTGCCTATAGTGCGCTGCACCATATGAATGTGCCTGTGCCGCCACATGGAAAGCTGTTCGTCAACTTCCAGCAGGGTATTGAGCAGGTTATAAGGCAGCTGCAGCAGCGGGAAATCCCTGTACAGCATTATAAAGAGTGCGTTGCGGCTGGCATCTGCTGTAAATGAGCGCCCTTCGGGGTATGCTGCATCATTGGTGAACAGCGAATCGAATAATTCCAGGTTCTGCCCTTCGCCTTCCCTAAGGCTGTTTTTATATGCTTCGCGGTAGTGTTGCCAGAAGGCGCCGCCTGATTGCTCCCAGTAAGCCGCATTTTTTACAAAAGGCATGCGTTCCAGCCACTGGTTAATGAGCACCAGCAACGATTGTTCGCTTTCTGCGCTTTTTACCCTTTCCACATCGGCAGGGGTAAGCTGGGAGAGGTAGTATTCTTTGCCATGGCGCTGCCCGTATTGCAGGCCAAGCGTGGCTTCTATCATTTTGAACTGTATGCTCTGGAAGCCTGATGCCGGGCGCAGTAAATCCCTGAAGTCAAGGAAATCAAGCGGTGTCATGGTTTCAAGTATGCCCATCTGCATTACTGCAACTTCCAGTATGGTGCAAACCCTTTGCAGCCTGTGCAGGCTGTTATAAATATCAGGCGAGCTGTTTTCTATATTCTGCTGTTTAAAGATATTGCGCACAATGCCCAGTTCATGCAGTATCTGCTTAAACCAAAGCTCGTAGGCCTGGTGTATAACTATAAACAGCATCTCGTCATCGGCCCTTATGCCTTCTTTGTCGCTTTCAGGGTCTTGCGCGTTAAGGATTTTATCCAGTTGCAGGTACTCGCTATAATATACAGGCTTGCGGTTATTCATATCCATGGGGCCAAAAATAGAAACAAATGAACAAAGGTTCATGAGTTTAATCATAAACTATTTAAAGTAGTTGGGGCTTTGGCTGAGAGTGGCCGTTTTCAGGCGTTAATTCCCCCGAAAAACTAGGCAACTTTGCCATGGCGCGACTCCTTCCATATGTTCTGGAGGTTCCATTCGTGTTGCTTTACATAGGCATGCGCCCTTACCGGGCAATCGCCAACCGCGCACGACGTGCATTGAGTTGGCAGGCAGGCTTCAATCTGTATGAAAACTTCAACCGCCTCGCCATAATGTTTCTTTATCAGCACTTCAATATTCTTAATTTCAGCGTCAGCGTCCGATATTTTATAATATTCGGGTATTGACAGGTGGGCATCAACATGCATCCTGCCGCTATGGTTCAGTACCCTGAGGTGGTGTATATCTACCCATTGGGGCAAGCGGTTGGTTTGCAAAACATCAATTACCTCATTCAGGCGCTTCATATCCGTTTCGTCCATTATGCCCGATATGGACCTGCGCACCACTTTGTAGCCTGTACGCACAATAATAAGCGCAAAGCAAAGCGCTACGGCACTATCCAGCCACAGGTATTTGTTTTTGGTGAGCATGATAAGCGCCAGCCCCATAATGATGGCAATGCCGGAATAAGCATCTGTTACCAAGTGGTTGCCCGCCGATACCAGCACCATGGAGTTGATTTTCTCGCCTTGCTTCGCAGCAAATTTGCCCATGATAAAGTTAATGGCACCCGTGCCGGCAACTATGAGAAGGCCGATATCCAGTTTTTCAAGTTCGTGCGGCCTTATGAGGTGCAGCGTGGCTTCATAAATAATAGCGAAACCAGCAATAGTAATCATAGTACCTTCTACTGCCGATGACAAAAATTCGGCCTTACCATGCCCGTAAGGATGGTTGGGGTCGCGTGGCTTGGCTGCGAGGGTAATGCTAAACAGCCCCAGGAAACCAGCTACCACGTTTACTATGCCTTCCAATGCATCGGTAAGTACAGTAACGGAGTGGGTGAGGTACCACGCCAGCATTTTACCCAGGAAAAGGGCGATGGAAAGGAAGGCGATAAACTGTTGTATGCGTACTGCTTTTTTCATTTATGACCTACAAAGATAAGTGGGATTGGCAACGATGGCAAAATAAATCGGCAGCGGGTGCTTTCAGGCACAGGCTTGTAAGCGGGCTGCACTCAATTTGCAATTATCCCCTAATTCCTTACCTTTCTAAAAAATCACAGCATTGATGCCTAGCCTCATAAAGCCTAACATGAAATGGTTAGCTGCCATAGCCTGCTTAGCCTTCCCGTTTTCAATTTCAGCGCAACCAGTTGATACTTCATTGTTTGAAATGCTAAAGTGGCGCATGGTAGGCCCGCACAGGGGCGGCCGTACCGTGGGTGCAACGGGTGTTGTGCAGCAGCCCAATACCTTTTATATGGGCGTAA
>CANBTK010000108.1 GCA_947372365.1 Flavipsychrobacter stenotrophus
TGCCCAATTTCTTCTCCCTCACCAATTGCACGAGGGTTTCCTTAACCTCGTCGGGCTGCTGGGTGCCAATGAGTATCTTTTTGCCGGTTTTTAGCTCCAGTTGCAGGCCGATGTTGCCGGCAATATTGTAGGCTTTGCCCTTGCCGCCCAGCCCGAACCGTATGCCCCAGCCGCCATAGTCAAGTATAGGGTTGTATTTTTTTATGTAGGCTTTCTCTACGTCAGCCCAAACGACGCAGCCCATGCGGCCCTGTAATGGAAAAAAACGGTACCACACGCCGCTTTCATCAATTTTGGTATCCAGTCGGAAAGACCGGAACAGGATAATAATAGCAGCAGGCAATGCTGCGCCCGACACTATTTCTACTGTAGTATGTGTTGCCTTGTGGGTGAAGATATCGAAAAGGCATATAGCCAATGGTACGAGCATTGCACCCACCAGTATCAGCCACAGCCACCATTGGGTAAAACGTTGTTTTTCTGAAAAATTGTTCATTTTAAAATTAGTTTCGCACCGCAAATTTATATTGTTGCAATTGGCTAATTGCCTAATTGTCGAATTTACACAATCTTCCTTTTCAGCCATGCCCTGAAGCGCTCGGTCTTCATCGTGCTTTCTGATGGTTCTTGCTGCAAGCCGGTATAGGGTTCGCCCCTACGGGTATAATATTTATTGAAAGTGCTTTGGTTGATGCCCCACTTCATGAGGAACTGTTTACGGCCATTGTTCTTTTTTACCCGTAGCGTTGATTTCGACTGGAAGTGGTAAACCCTGCTTTTGCCTATGCCCTTAAACATGCGGCAGCCGGCATACCACATCTTCATAGCGAAGTCATCGTCGCTGCTTACGCCCGGGCTTAGCTCTATACTATAGCCCCCGGTTATATGCCAGTATTTTTTGTGCACAATGGTTGGTGGCCAGGTTGACCCGGCCCAATCCGCCATCGGGAAAGAATTACATTCCTGCAGCAGCTTCTTTTCGTTAAATGTTTCTATGGTACTTCCGTAGTCCTGCACAATTACGCATGGGTTGCCATGCATAGCTGGCTCTATCATTGTGGCCGAAAACATGAAGTTTTCCGTGCCGGCTTTTTTTATTTCATCCGCAATATGGGTGTCCCATTCAGGGCACACATACATGTCGTCATTCATGTACATGATATAGTCCTGCGTAGCAATGCCGGCAGCCATATTTACAGTAATGCAGATGCCTTCATTTTGCGGGGTATGCGTAAAATCAATTTGCTCCTTTTTTGCCCATTCCAATGTGCCATCGCTGCCGTCGTTAATATGTAGCACCACCTGGTGCGGGTATGCCGAGTTTTTGCGGATACTTTCCACGCAAAGCTTTACGAAGGGCAGGTTATTCCAGGTAGGTATGATGATTGAGAACATTGGGGATGGTTGGTGTTAATAGATTGGTTTGCGCTTTGTATGCAAAATGCGTAAAACGATAACTTGCTTTTTTCGCGCTGCAACTTTGTAATAAATAATATACTGAAATGTTTCGAGGCCCACATACCTCACCCCGTTTTGCCTGCTGCTACCAATCAAAGGCGTTAATGAAAGTGATTGTAGTTTTTTATCTACTTTGTCCAGGAACCGCTTGCCTAATCCTTCTTTTTGTGCGTTCTCCCAATCGACTGCACTTTGGATATCAATCCCGGCCTGCATAGTGATGATAATAGAATATATCATATGGGTCGCCTAAAGCTTGATTTGCTTTTTGGCTGTTTCCCAGGCTACTAAGCCGGCGGTACCATTTTCTATTTTTTTGAGTTCATTTTCAACTAGTTCATTATGCCACTCTGGCGATGATGAACTAGTTGAATTTCCCTCTTCTTCAAAACCTTTGTATTTCTTTTTGAGTGCTTTCCAGTCCTTAATAGGAATCTGAACTGCGGTTATATGCCCCGTGTTATCTGTTACAAACTGCAAGTTCATAATAATTCATTTTCAATTATTCCAAAGTTACGCAAAAGGCAGCACTACCTACGATACATCCTCGTTATGCCTCCTGATGTAGCCCTTCATTATGCCCCTGCCTGTTTCGCGTACAAACGAAATGATCTCATCGCGCTCGTCAGATACCGGTATTTCAGTTTCTATGATGCTCAGCGCTTTTGAAACGTTGTAGCCACGGACAAAAAGGATACGGTATATATCAAGGATATGGTTGATCTGCTCTATCGAATAGCCCCTTCTCTTCAGCCCCACCGAATTTACGCCTACATAAGAAAGCGGTTCACGGGCAGCCTTTACATAAGGCGGGATATCTTTACGTACCAATGAGCCGCCAGTAACAAATGCATGGGAGCCTATGCGCACAAACTGCTGCACAGCAGTAAGCCCGGCAAGTACTACGCAATCGCCAACAATTATGTGGCCGGCCAGGGTAGTATTATTAGAGAAAATACAATTGTTGCCCACCTCGCAGTCATGCGCAATGTGGGTATAAGCCATTATAAGGCAGTTAGTGCCTATTTTGGTGGCATTACGGTCGCTTGTGCCCCTGTTTATGGTTACGCATTCCCTTATAGTGGTGTTATCGCCTATAATAGTAATAGTATCCTCGCCTTTGTACTTGAGGTCTTGCGGAATGGCAGATATAACTGAACTAGGGAAAATGCGCACATTTTTGCCAATGCGCGCGCCTTCCATTATGGTAACGTTAGAGCCTATCCAGGTACCTTCACCTATCTCCACATTTTTGTGGATGGTAGTAAAAGGGTCAATTTTTACATTCGGTGCTATTTTTGCATCAGGATGCACATACGTAAGTGGGTGGATCATTTTTTGTCTTTTCTTACTATTTGAGCTACTAATTCCGCCTCAGTTGCGAGTTTATTGCCTACATATACGGTGCCCCTCATCTCGCAAATACCCCTGCGGATAGGGCTTAACAATTCCAGTTTCAAAATAAGGGTATCGCCCGGTACAACGCGCTGCTTAAACCTTACTTTATCTATTTTAAGGAAGTAAGTATCGTAGTTTTCGGGGTCTACATAATTGTTAAGGGCCAGTATGCCACCGGTTTGCGCCAGTGCTTCAATCTGCAAAACGCCCGGCATTACCGGGTTGCCCGGAAAATGCCCCTGGAAGAAATGCTCATTGAAAGTTACATTCTTAATGCCTACAACATGGGTGTCGCTCAGTTCTATAATCTTATCAACTAATAAGAATGGGAACTTATGAGGCAGCGCTTTTTCTATTTTGGTAATGTCGTAAATAGCAGGCTGTGATGGGTCGTAATGCGGTATATCAGAAAGGTGCTTATTCTTTTTGATATATTGCTTTATTTTCCTTGCAAATTCTACATTGCTGGCGTGGCCTGGCCTACTGGCAATGATATGCGCCTTGATGGAATGGCCTATAAGGGCCAGGTCGCCTACAACATCAAGCAGTTTGTGGCGGGCAGGCTCGTTGGTAAAGTGCAATTGCACGTTATTGAGTATGCCTTCCTGCTTTACTTCTATTTTCTGTTTATTAAATACTACAGCAAGGCGGTTAAGCTCTTCCTGGCTTACTACTTTATCTACAACAATAATAGCGTTATTGAGGTCGCCACCTTTAATGAGGTTGTTATCCAGCAGGTACTCCAGCTCGTGCAGGAAGCAGAAAGTACGGCAAGGGCCTATTTCTGTCCTGAAGTCCGCAATATGCTTCATTGTAGCATGCTGCGTACCCAGTACCGGGGAGTTAAAATCAATAAGCGTTGTTATCTGATAGTTGGCCGATGGTACAGCCAGCATATCCACTTTCTTTATTGGGTCGTAATAATGTATGTTGGTGTCAATGGAGTAAACCATCCTGCGCGCATCCTGTTCCAGTATGCCCACGCTTTCAATAGCCTCAATGAATTCGCGCGAGCTGCCGTCCATAATAGGTACTTCAGGCCCGTCAAGCTCTATGAGTGCATTGTCAATACCCAGGCCCACAAGTGCTGCCATGGTATGTTCTATCGTGCTTACCCTTGCCCCGTTATGGTCTATTGTTGTCCCTCTTGAAGTATCTACTACAAAATCAACATCAGCCTTTACAATCGGTTTTTCGGGCAGGTCCACCCTTTGGAAACGGATACCAAAACCGGGGTTAGCCGCTTTTATAGTCATCGTAACCTCGGCACCTGTGTGCAAGCCTACGCCATGCAGGGTTACTGCTGCGTTTAAGGTGTTCTGGTTTTCTACACTATTTGATTTGTGCAAAGAATCAGCTTTTTTCCTGCTGTCTGTTTTTATCGAAATGTCTTCGTTCACTTTTTATACTCCAGGTTTTGCGTACTTAATAAAGCTGTTAATTCCTGCACGGCGTCCTCCAATTTCTGGAGGCGCTGTTGCATCTCGGGCAAATTTCTGAAAATTGCCTGACTTTTTAATGAACTTTTATAATCAAATGCCGGGCTGCCATTTAAAACTGTATTGGTGTTACTTACAGATTTAGACAAACCGCTCTGTGCGTTTATATGTGTGCCGTCTGCAACCTCAATATGCCCTACCATGCCTACCTGCCCGCCTATCATGCAGTATTTGCCTATTTTGGTGCTGCCCGATATGCCGGTTTGCGCTGCAATAACAGTATGCTCGCCTATTTCTACGTTGTGGGCTATCTGTATAAGGTTATCCAGTTTTACCCCCTGGCGTATAATAGTAGAGCCCATGGTAGCTCTGTCAATAGTCGTATTGGCGCCTATTTCTACATCGTCTTCTACTATAACGTTGCCTATCTGCGCTATTTTTTTGTAACTGCCATCTTTGAGGGGCGCAAAACCAAAGCCGTCGCCACCTACCACTGTGCCTGAATGGACGATTACCCGGTTGCCCAGCCTGCATTCATCGTAAATCCTTACACCCGAATATATCTTGGTATTATCGCCTAAAACTACATTATTTCCGATATAACAACCCGGATATATTTTTACGCCATCGCCAATAACTGCATTGTCGCCTACATAGGCAAAAGCCCCAATGTACACATCCTTGCCTATTTTGGCGGTCGCAGCAACAAATGATGGCTGCTCTATCCCCGTTTTGGTGCCCCCCGAAATAATCTCGCTGTACTTTTCCATTAAAAGGGCAAAGCTGCTGTATGCGTCTTTAACCCTCAATACAGTTGCAGTTACAGGCCTGGTAATTTCCAGCGAGTCATTAACGATTATTATTGATGCCTTCGATGTATAAAGGTACTCTTCATACTTAGGGTTGGCTATGAAACTTAATGAGCCAGCTCCCGCTTCCTCAATCTTAGCTACGTTGCTAACAATAGCAGTAGGGTCTCCTTCCAATTTTCCTTGCAATAGGGTCGCTATCTGTTGCGCTGTAAACTGCATATTGTTCTTTTTTCAGTTGTTATGTACACCCGTTTAATGTTACTCCAAGGTTAATTCTCAGGATTGGATGTAGCAAATGTAGTTTTTATGTACGGCACGAGCAAGAGTTTGGTTGACTAATGAATCGTCTATTTCCGTAATGTTTTTTACAAGCCCGCTTTTTGTCTCAATTTTAATTAATTCGTCATCTATATTATAGGTGCTGTTGCTTGCAATTCCCTGAAAAACGAAGTAATGTAAATATTTATCCTCTATGCCTAACCCAGATTTAACTTGTTCCTTTTTCTCCCGCAATATGCTTGCCAGATCTTCGGAAATAAACAGGATTTTATAAAGTTTTCTTAATATTAGCATTTGGCACAGGTGGGATAGTGTTTTATCTTCATGTGTTTGCCACACTTTGATAGATGCCATCACATCAGTATCGTCTAATTGGCAATATTTATCTATGTGCTGAGGGTCATCCCGGAAGTCCTGCTCAGTCAGGTTTTTGTATAGAAAATGCTTGAATATAGGTGTGGCAAATAATTCCACGCCATCGCTGGCCAGTTCTTTTGCCCGCTTTAATATATTGATGAGCAGCATTTCGGCACTCAAAACAGTTTTATGCAGGTAAACCTGCCAGTACATAAGCCTGCGGGCAATAATGAATTTTTCTACCGAATGCACGCCTTTTTCTTCCACCATCAGCTCATTATCCCTTACGGTGAGCATTTGCAGGATGCGGTCGTAGCCAATAACCCCTTCTGATACGCCCGTAAAAAAGCTATCCCGGTTCAGGTAGTCCATACGGTCCACATCAAGCTGGCTGCTCACCAGTTGATGCAGGTATTTGCGTGGGTAAGAATGGTCAAAAATCTGTATAGCCTTAGTAAGCAGCCCGCCAAACTCACTGTCCATGCGCTGCATAATAATTTTAGTGAGCGTTTCGTGTGGCACGTTTACAATGGTATTTTCCAGCGAATGAGAAAATGGCCCATGCCCTATATCGTGCAGCAACGCAGCAAGGCGTGCAGCAGTGCATTCATCTTTATCCGTTACAATATCTTTTGTTTTCAGTTCATCCAGCGCTTTGCCCATCAGGTGGCAAGCCCCCAGCGAATGGTGTAGGCGGGTATGCACCGCACCGGGGTAAACCAGTTGCGCCATGCCCATTTGTTTAATATTCCTAAGCCTCTGGAACCAAGGGTGGTTGATCACTTTTATGACTTCCGGCTCGGGGAATCGTAAAAAACCATATACCGGGTCATTGACAATTTTAACCTTAATACTCATTCAGCTGCAAATATCACTTTAATTCTGCAATTTGGGAATTCAGGTAATAGTGAATTTGGTTATAAGGGGATTGGTACTACATGTTTAACTGCAAACCAATAAATTATACGGGGAATATTAGTTGCTG
>CANBTK010000109.1 GCA_947372365.1 Flavipsychrobacter stenotrophus
TCAACACTGTACGAAAATACCTGATGCAACTGCCCCCTTGTAACGCTGGATGATTGTGAGCCATATATCAGCTTTATGTTTTTGTAGCGCGTTGTTGGCAGATAGAAGAACAGGTTCATGCTATCGCTGGGGTTGCGCACCCTCAATGCTGTACCTTCCGGCACACTCATCCTTGCATTAACAGTATCAAAATCGGTAGCAGCAGGGTAAATAGAATCAATGTACGTCATATAAGCTGCACTTGTACCTGCCTTTTTAGCGTAAAGTATCTGCGCTTTGTTGCCAGCTATTGTAGAATAGTCTGCTGGTATACCGTGGATAGTATCGGTGTACTGAGCCATCGCATAGTTGTTAAAATGCCAAAAATGAATCAGCTTTGACTGGGCATTGCCACTTACATTAAACAACAGGGTTGCACTAACGCATAACAGAATAGAAAGTAGATTTTTCTTCATGTAACTTTTTGTTTGAAATGCAAAGAAACGCAGGCTGTGTTATGATAATGTTACTAAATAATTAAGGAACTGTTTCCCGGGCCAAAATTAGGCCTGATTCCGAAATTACTGCGACAAACAAAGCTTTTTAGCACAAAACACCTTCCTAATAAAAATTGGTCAGGTACGGATAACGCTCTTCGTACAATGCCTTCACCCTTGCTAAAATTGTTTCCCGCAACCCATCAATATTTTTGCGCTCGGTCGCCGAAATGAATATGGCGGAATTGTTAGTAATGTGCTGCCAGCGGTCATTGAGCTGGTTCAGCATATCCTGCTTCACTTCCCCATCCAGCCACTTATCAAAAACCTTCTCTTCATAAAGGTCCATCTTATTAAATATGGTGAGCATCGGCTTATCGAATGCCTTAAGGTCTTGTAAGGTTTTATTCACTATCCCCATCTGGTCTTCATAAGCCGGGTGCGAAATATCTACCACATGCAGCAGGCAGTCGGCCTCCCTTACTTCATCCAGCGTACTCTTAAAGCTTTCTACAAGGTGGTGGGGCAGCTTGCGTATAAAACCTACCGTATCGCTGAGCAGGAAGGGCGTTTGCCCATACACTACTTTCCTTGTTGTGGTATCCAGCGTAGCAAACAGTTTGTTTTCAGCAAACACTTCGGCCTTGCTCAGTATGTTCATTATGGTACTCTTGCCTACATTGGTATAACCCACCAATGCTATACGTATATATGTGCCGCGTTCCTGGCGCTGGGTTACAGCCTGGCGGTCTATTTCGCCCAGGCGCTTGCGCAGCAAGGCAATTTTATCTTTTACAATACGCCTGTCGGTTTCTATTTCAGTTTCACCAGGCCCCCTGCTGCCTATACCGCCACCCTGCCTTTCCAGGTGTTTCCACATCCCCTTAAGGCGCGGTAAAATGTATTGGTACTGGGCGAGTTCAACCTGTACTTTCGCCTGCGCGGTCTTTGCCCTCGACGCAAAAATATCCAATATAAGGTCGCTACGGTCTATAACCCTTACGCACAGCCTGTCGCTAATATTGCCTATCTGTGAGCCTGTAAGCTCATCGTCAAATATTACTATACTGATGCCCTTGGCCTGCACATATTCCCGTATCTCTTCCAGTTTACCCTTTCCCACGAAAGTTTTGCTGTCTGGGTTAGGAAGTTTTTGAATAAAAGTTTTTACAGTAACAGCTCCTGCCGTTTCGGCAAGGAAAGCCAGTTCATCAAGGTATTCCCTAACGTTAATTTCAGTCTGCTCTTTATAAACAAGGCCTACAAGTATAGCCTTCTCCTCGTGTTGTATTTTTGTCTTAGTATCTATCAATGTAGTTAGTCGTAAGTCGTAAGTAATAAGCCGTAAGTCCAGCTGCTTAAAATAATTTAGGCATATTAGGCGGTCATCCTAACGACTTACGGTAATAACAACGGTAAAGTTAAGCATATTTACAACACATGAAGTTTCATGAAAACCGCACCTGGATTTTTAAAATACTAAGCATTCAAATAATATTCAGGCTAAGGTGGAGGCAATTCAGCCATTAGACCAACCGCTCCTGCTCCCTTAACCAGCGCTCAGGCATCTCGTTGCTGCTCGCTAAAAGGAAATCATTGTAGGAACATGGTATATATGAATTGTCGGGTAGCTTCATCCACCACCTGTTAGTACGCTTGCTTTTCAGGAAAACGGTATCGTTATCGGTAAAGGCTATGTTGAAAATATTAAACTCATTGGTGTCACTGAGCCTCGCTTCGCTTTTCCTCACTAAAAGCCCATCCACAAAATACCATATCATTTGCGATATCAGCTTAGCAGACATGCCATGCGGGTCATCTTCATTTTTATAGCCGTAGATACCCAATGACGAAAGGTTATTGGCCATGCCAGCGTACCGGGTAAGCGTACAAGCCTCTTCGCCCGAAAGGCCATTTGGCGACCCTTTAATGTTAGACGGGGCATCAGAATACCTTACAGCCGAAATATCAAAGCTGAACAAATTGCTGGAGCGTAACACCGGTTCCATATCCTCAATATTCTCGCGCACCCTGCCCAGCCTGAAAAAATCAAACCGCAATTTATCCAGTGTTTCCAACATCCTCGGTTGTGTATAATAACTCTGGAAAGCTATATGGCTGTAATGCGAAATGAAATTGGGCGTGTTGGTGAGCATATCCATCAGGAAGCTGCGGTCATTGGTTTCCTCGGCATCATCAAGGTCTATATACATGTCGGCTACCGTAGCCACCGCCATCTGTTCCTTTTTCTTAAATACATCGTACTGCTGCAGGGTAAGGTCATGGCTGCCGCCCAAAACAATAGCTATTTTGCCTGCATCTTCTATTTCCCTTAATACAGTCAGCAAAGCTGCTTTGGTATCATTAAGTGATGCCCCCTGCCTTATGTTCCCGGCATCGGCTATAGTAACGCCAGTATGCCAGTGGTACATCTCATATAGTTCTTTGCGCACAACGTCGGCTGCACCAGAATAGGGTAAATCAGCGCTTTCGCCGCGGCACTCCCCGCAACCGAGGATAATAACATCGGCATCACTCAGGTCAAACTGAGCATCCTGGGCATTTAGAATCTTTGCCCCCCATTGTAATGGGTGGTACTTAACCCCTTCCTGCGCATCAATAAAGTGTACTGGTTCAAAAAAAACGCTCAAATCTTGCATAATCAGTATAAAATCTGGCTAAAAGTAAGCAAATGTTAAATACTAAGCCAACCCGAGGCGGTGTATTGTGGAAAAGTACTAGCATCTGCTGTAAATACTTCCGGGTACATTCCTATAATTTTAGGCGATAAGCCACGGATTTATAGTATAATTGTGCTTTAATGTAGTGCGCTGGCTTTTTATTGTTAAAAAAGGTTAGCAAAAGCTCATTGAATGGGAAATAGCTACCGATTTTTCATATTTTTGGATATTACTCGCACCTATGCCGACTGGAAAAAAAGCAAAACCAACATACTTTAATGCTATACTGGGCGTAGCCCTGGTACTCTTCCTTTTGGGGGTGCTGGGCTGGCTGCTTATTAATGGCAGGGCACTTTCCCGTGCATTTAAGGAAGACCTGGAAATCAGCGTTGATTTTCATGATAATACAACTGATGCCAACATTAACAAAATGCAGTCTATACTGGATAAGCAGCCGTTTGTAAGGCATACCCGGATAATAACCAAGGAGGAGGCCGTAAAAATGGAAAACCAGGTGGAAGGCACGAATGTGATTGACTTCCTGGGGTATAACCCGCTTTTTACGTCTATAGCCCTTAAAATGCATGAGGAATATGTAAATAAGGATAGCCTGGACAAAATAAATAAACTGATATTGCAAACCAATGAGGTGCGGGATGTGACCTGGCCTAATGTGGTTGTGGAGCAGATGACCAGTAACTTCCGTAAGATTGGCATTATACTGGGCGGTATATCAGTGGTATTACTCATTGTAGTTATATTTTTAATAGATAATACCGTAAGGCTGGCTATGTTCAGCAACCGCTTTTTAATTAAAACAATGCAGATGGTGGGGGCTACGCGCTCCTTTATTACCCGCCCCTTCGATGTAAGGGCATTCCTTAACGGCCTCATCAGCGGTTTGCTGGCAGTGCTTGCATTGTGGATGGTTATTTCATTTGCTACCAAGCAGCTACCTGTACTGAGCTTGCTTAACGACCCGGTACTGCTAGCCAGCCTTATGATAGGCATGATACTATTAGGTATCATTATATCTCTGGTAAGCACGCACAGGTCGGTGGTGAAATATTTAAAAATGCACGTAGACGACCTATATTAATTCAACTTTTGTAAATTTGCAATTATGTCAACAGTAACAAAAACACCGCAACCGGTTAATGTAACCCCTAAAGCGGCTTCTTCAAGGCCTTCATCAGACAAACAGGCAAAAGCTGAACAGGTTTTCCTTTTTGACAAGGAAAATTATATGTGGATGATTGGCGGTGTTGCCCTCATACTTCTAGGTTATTTCCTGATGGCTGGTGGCAAGAGCCCTGACCCACACAAATTTAATTACGAAGAGATATATAGTTTCAGGCGCATCACCCTTGCACCAATTATTTTGCTGTTAGGTTTTGCTGTTGAAGTGTATGCTATTATGAAGAAGCCGGCTGAAATGCAGGTCGCTGAGTAGCAAGTAATTTTCGGTAAATGCACCAGGCGCTTTCGGGTAAGCCTTTGTTGATAAAAATATAAAAAGGGTATCCTGTGGGTATCCTTTTTTTGTTGCCTGGCTATTCCCCCTGCGGCTTCAATATTTCATTCATTTTTTGGGCATCCAATGGCTTCGAAATAAATCCTGAAACTGTTTTATAAGACTTTGACTTTTCAATATCCCTGTCATTTATGGAGGAGCTGACTATATATACTTTAGTTTTAGCAATTACCTGAACCGGAAGTTTTTCATACTCTTCTAAAAAATCCCATCCATTCATGTTGGGCATATTCACGTCGAGCAATATCATTTCGGGGAATGGCGCGTCATCGCTACCTGTTATTTGCTGTAGCGCACTTAGTGCAAAAACGGGCTTGTCAAATGCCTGTATTTCCTTGCTATAGCCTACCCTTCTTATAATTGTTTGATTTAAATAGTTTGTAAGTGTATCATCGTCAATTAGGAAGATGGTGTTAATTTGTTTCATTTTGGTGATGCTTATAGTGCTGTTTTTCGTTGCCTAGTACGTTCCGCGTGCAATTTACCACAAACAATAGTGACACATGTATGTATTTTCGCGTTGCAAGGCATAAAAATAGTAATAAAATACAAATAACATAATGAATTGTAAATTTAATTTTCAAATTAAAAATTTACATTTTATAACTAGCATTATGCACAAGTGACCGTCTTTTAAATACACCAACCCAGGCTCTTTGGCCTAATCAATCTTACTTTGCAAACTACAGCACAGGCCTGTGGGCTTTATAATTTTGAACGGCCATGGCAACCTTAAATCAGTAAGATTAGGGCGATAATGAAGAAAAAATGGTGGCCTGGAAGCTGGTAATTAAACTAGGCGGGTTTAAAAATACCCAGTAAACTTAGCCATATAAAAGTAGTTCCTTTTTCAAAGTTCAGGTAGCCGGGCATGGCTGCCTTTTTTGTGCGCAAGCAGCTACATTGGGATGCAAAAAAAAGTATTTCCCGCAAAAAAATCCAGTGGTTTTACGCCCTGACTGATTTAGCCCTGTTTGTAAGTTTGTGTTGTAATTGACGCGCTGGCCATGCATCAATTCACCCTGTGAATACTACCCGCCCATTTTAAACCATCATTTATTCATTCCAAAATCACCTACAGTCATGAGCAACACTTATTCGCAAGTTAACCAGATCCATGCGCTATCGTCATCTGTGAATGCCGCATTTGGCCACACATTCCCCACCTTCGCTGCCCTGCAGGCCTATGTGCCGGCAGTTATTAATGCGGTGCTGGCCGCCGACCAGGGCACTGCCACCGGCAGCAACAACTACCTTGGTAGTATTGCGGCAGGTACACAATGGCAAAATGTATGGGGGCCACAGGTATTCTCCAACAACCCCAATACGGACGAAGTAATATGCGACAACACAATAGGCCTGTTTTATAATGCCAGCCAGAACCTGTTTGTGGTAGCCATTGCCGGCACTAATGCCAACTCTATGTACGACTGGGGCACTGAAGATTTCAAGACCAGCACAACAGAGCCATGGGTTAATGTATCGCCAGGCACCAAAGCCCCTTCAAACGCCGTTATAGCAACTGGCACGTATGTAGGGCTTACCAACTTACTGGGCATACAAGATGCCAATGGCAATAATATTATCACTGCCCTCAATAATGCGATAGCAGCACTTGGCGCAAATGCCGCAGCACAAACTGTTGCCGTTTGCGGCCACAGCCTGGGAGGCGCTTTAACGCCGCCAATGGCCCTTTACCTGTTTGAAAACCCATCAAAATGGAATGCCAATAACCTGGTAACCAGCGTAGGTGCTTACCCGACTGCTGGCCCTACACCCGGTGATGCCAATTTTGCGACTTACTACCAGTCGGTTGTAGCCGATAACGCCACTGCGGACCCTATCAGCTTTACGTACACTTATATTTACAACACTATTGATATGGTTCCGCAGGCATGGGACCTCACTACCATGATAAATGTACCGTTCTTATATGAT
>CANBTK010000110.1 GCA_947372365.1 Flavipsychrobacter stenotrophus
ATGTTTTGCCAGTTGACACCTATTTTCAACAGGTCTTTCCTATTTATATATTTCATATTTTTCCAGTTTTCGCCATTCAGCAATAGCCTTTTGGAAGGCACAAAAACTGAATTTAAGCGCTAAAGTATCTATTCACTCTCTATTTCTAAATAAACTTAACAATTATTTATTTTAGAATATTTTATAATTATTATGCGTAACAACACTGAAAGTTAATTAATTATTAACGACCTAATAATTTTATATTAACTCAGCGCGCCCAACACCAAGTGCATTATATTAAATTGAATGTATTTTTATTGCTATATAGTTTGAAAAACAGTACTTAACAGCAATAAATAGTAAAACGAGTTAGTGCGAAATTATAAATAAAACAGAGAATTGTATAAGCGGCCGTTTGAAAAAATGTAAATTGCGTATTTATACGTTTTACTTTTCAGGTAAAACATGATATATTTGCGTCATAATCATTTTTTCACCCTTAAATAAAATTATAATAATGGGAAATAACACGGCTACACTTGAGGTTGATGCAAGGAGCATAACCAACCATCAGGCGAATACAGAAGAAGTAAACAAGATAATCAACAACTACACATTGTATGCGTCTGGCGCGGGGCTCATCCCAATTCCGGTACTTGACATCGCGGCAGTAACAGGCGTACAATTAAAAATGTTGCATGAACTCGCAAAAAAGTACAACTATACTTTTAGCGAGCATGCCATGAAATCAGCAATTGGCATTGTTGTAACAGCTATACCTGGCTCTGCAATCGTTAAAGCTTCATCAAGCCTTTTCAAGTTCATACCGCTGGTAGGCCATATATTGGTAGGCGTTAACGGCCTTCTTTATGCTGCTGCTTCTACTTATGCTTTAGGCAAAGTATTCAGCGCTCATTTCGCTTCAGGCATGACGCTGTTAAGCTTCAGCCCTGAAAAAATGAAAGCTGCTTACAAAGAGCATTTTGAAGACTACGCTAAGCACAACGCTGCACCTTCAAAAGCTTTAGTAGATGTTGAAATACCACCAGTAAAACCAACTAAAGCCACAGCTTAAACCGGGCTTCCAGTTATCATATTAAAAGGCAGGTAACAATACACTTTTTGTAAACAGAGCTATTGTTGCCTGCTTTTTTTACTTATCTTTCAAATCTGGTTTATACCAACCTAGCTTACATACATGCAGTTGCTTGTTATTACTTTCTACCTGTGTTTTTGCATCCTCACCGCTTTTGCATTGCGTAAGAAAAAGGGTGGGTTCTGGCTCTTCTTTTTCTGTTCCATTTTTTTCACCCCCTTGGTTGTAGCCCTTCTGGGGCTTCTCCTTTCAGATAAGTAACCTTACTCTCAAACAATCAATTTTTTATTTTTATGAGTTATAAAAATTTGCCCGGGAAATTTGCCCGGTTGGCATGCGTTTTGTCTGCATTCCTTTCCATAAACTGTAGTATTTCTTACAGCCAAACCTACAACACTAAGGTGCTGGACAGCTTCCTGCGCGCATCTGAAAGCAGGGGGATAACTCAGGGTGTAGTATTGCTATCCAGGCACAATAAAGTCATTTACAAAAAAGCATTCGGGTACGCTAACAGCCAAACCAACACAAAGAATGACCCTGACACCAAGTTCCGCCTGGCATCGCTTTCCAAAACAATAACTTCAATTGCTATTATGCAATTGGTGCAAAACAATAAACTAAAGGTAACCGACAGGATATCTGATATCCTGGATTGGTACCCAAGGCCTATGGGCAATTTTGTAAGCATCCAAAACCTGCTTACCATGAATTCCGGCATCCCGTCGTACACTAACAATTACGACTTCCTCAATATCGTATCAAGGAGCAATAGCTTTTCGGTGCAGAGTTTTGTACTCAGTTATTGCTACCCGGCAGCTTTATTATTCCAGCCTGGGTGCGACAGCGTGTTTAACTACTCCAATTCCAATTATTACATCCTGGGTGCGGTTATTGAAAAGCTCTCCGGGAAAACGTATGCGGACTATGTTACCGAAAATATCTTCAAGCCCCTGGGCATGAGCAATTCAGGCTATTACTCTAACACAGCCACCTATACCAATATGTCATCGGCATATACAGTGATGCCGGCAACAACCGTTGCTGAATATATGGATAACACATGCGCTTACTCTACAGGTGGCTTATATTCAACTGTAGGTGACCTATTTAAACTGGACCAGGCACTGTATAGCAACGTAATACTTTCCCAGCCCAACGTTCAGGAAATATTCAAAAACAGGTACCCGGCCCAGCAAGCCAATGAATGGATGTACGGATGGCAATTCTTATTGCCAACAACTACT
This sequence comes from Flavipsychrobacter stenotrophus, assembly GCA_947372365.1. GTDB lineage: Bacteria > Bacteroidota > Bacteroidia > Chitinophagales > Chitinophagaceae > Flavipsychrobacter > Flavipsychrobacter stenotropha_D. The sequence goes on from CANBTK010000110.1 coordinate 2,323, forward strand.
GCCTATGTTTATAAAACAGGCGTACTTCCGGGCATAAGGACGCTGTTCATAAGGGGCCTGGCCGATAGCAGCACTGTTATTATGCTTAACAATAATGACAACAACAACAGCACTGGCGAAAACATGATAATCAACATGCTCACATTCCTGGCCACCGGGAATATAAGTAAAAGTGCACCTATCCAACAGGACATAAGCATACCGATGGTAAGCAAATACAATAAACAGGGGGTTGATTCTGCAATCGCATTCTTCAACAAAATTAACGGCTCTGCTGCAGCTGCTAACTATGAGCTTTCGGATGCGGAATTGCTGACAGTAGGCCAGTACCTAACCCAACAAAATGACTTTACCGGCGCCAACAAAATTTTCGCTTTGCTTACCGCCACGTACCCGGCTTCAATATATGCCACTTACAAAGCAAAGTAACCGAAAGCCGGCATTTTATTAAGTTATATAAAGTACCTCATTGAGGCATTAAATTAATTAAATCTTGATTTAAAAAGGCAATAATAATTATTGCCTTTTTCTTTTAATGTCAAATTATTGAGTAAATTTGGCACTAAGTGGCAAAGTAAACTCCCCTGTTTATGGGGCATCGTTTTCTATAGCCCACACTTCACCTGAAGCATTTAGCAATAAGGAAAAATTTGCACTGTAAATAATGGAACTTTTAAACTTTCTAAAGAAAGAGTCCGAAAAATCATTAAAAACTATTGGTATCATCGCGCTGATTTCTGGCATATCTAATGCCATGTTACTGGCAATAGTAAACCTTGCCACATCCAGCAAAATAAGCAAAGCCGATACCACTAAATTTTTCCTGCTTTACCTGCTTTGCATCACGCTTTTTATATTAACCAAGCAGTATGTGCTTAAGCAAAGCTCTTTGCTGGTGGAGGAGGTAATTAAAAACCTGAGGATAAGGATTGCCAATAAAATACGCTACTCCGATTTGCTGCAGCTGGAAGAAACCGGGACCTCAGAAATTTTTGCCCGCATATCGCAGGATGCAGCACAGATATCGCAAACCGTAACGTTTCTTGGCAATGCATTCCAGTCGGTAATCATGGTGCTATTCAGTGTCATCTACATTGCGTTCATCTCGGTGCCAGCATTCCTTATTACGTTGTCGTCAATAGCGCTGGGCGTGGTTTCATACCTCAGGTACCGCAAGTCTGCTACTGATTTACTCAAAAATGCGGGCAGGAAGGAAGCTGAATTTTATGGCGCGCTCAACGAGCTGCTGCTGGGCTTTAAGGAAATTAAAATAAACCAGAAAAAAAACGATGACGTTTTCATCAATTTCAGGTCCATTGCACGGGAATCGAGCTCGCTTAAATTGAATGCGATCTTTAAGCTTATCATCAGTTATATATCCTCCCAATCGTTCTTTTATATACTGCTGGCGTTTATCATCTTCCTGCTGCCAACTTACTTCCCTATTGAGAACCAGGGGCTGGTAAAAATATCGGCGGCTATTTTGTTCATTATAGGCCCACTGGACTCTATCATATCGTCTATACCTATGCTTATAACTGCAAATGTATCGGCAGGCGAAATTGCCCGCCTTGAAGAAAGGCTCAGCACCAGCAGGAATACCGGCGCTGATGCCAACTATGATACGGATGTAGACATAGCCCCTATGCTGTTTAACCGGGAAGTGAGCTTTGACAGGCTTGAATTTTCTTACCCACCTAAAAACAACCAGCCGAGCTTTGGCGTGGGGCCTATTAATTTAAAAATCAAAAAGGGGATGATTACCTTTATCACCGGCGGCAATGGCGCTGGCAAATCCACCTTCTTAAAACTGCTCTGCGGCTTATACTACCCCCAGATGGGCACTATTTCGGTTGATGATACTACCATCAATGCCAGCAACTACCAGTGCTACCGCGAACTGTATTCTATCATATTTACCGACTTCCACTTGTTCCAGAAGCTATATGGCCTGGCCAACTATGACCAGAAGGTAATTGATGACTTGCTTAGCGAAATGCAGATTGACAAAAAAACGCAGATAATTGAGGGCAGGATAAGCAACATACAGCTTTCTACCGGGCAAAAGAAAAGGCTGGCGCTGGTTGTTGCTGTGCTTGAAGATAAGCCAATCTATATTTTTGATGAGGTTGCTGCCGACCAGGACCCTCAATTTAAAGCATATTTCTACAAAACCTTCCTGCCAAAACTCAAGGAAAAAGGCAAAACAATTATTGCTGTATCGCATGACGAATACTATTTCAATGATTCAGACTACAGGTACAAAATAGAAAACGGAGGCTTCACTCAAGTAAAGCACAACGGATAGTATATGGAAAATAATGTCACCGTAATAAAAGTAAAGGAACCCAACCGGGTATATAAGTGGCTCAAAAAACAATTGCTTGCCGTTATCGTTGTAGCGATGGTACTGTGCATGCTGCTACTGTTTTTCTACAACGATATTTTTATCACTATCCACTCCGGCCAGGCAGGCGTGTTATTCGAACGGTTTGGCAAGGGTACAGTGACTAATACTACATACACCGAAGGCACTTACATTTTATCGCCCTGGAATAAGATGTTTATTTACGAAATGCGCATACAGGAGCGCACTGATTCTATAGTTGTGCTGAGTAAAGACGGCCTGGCTATTAAAATCAGTATCTCAGTAAGGTTCTACCCCAGCCTGGCTACCCTGGGCATTTTACACAAGTATATTGGGCCCGACTACGTAGATAAAGTTGTGATGCCGGAAATTGAAGCCAAAACAAGGGATGTTATCAGCCAGTTTTCGCCGGAGGAAATTTATTCAGCTAACAGGGTTACTATACAGAATACAATAAGCAAGCTAGCCCTTGGTGCTATCAACAACAATAAAATTGTAAAATCGGTATTAGGCAAGGATGCCCCCAACTATGTGGTGTTCGAAAACCTTTTCATTGAAAAAATAGAACTCCCAACATACATCAAAATTTCGATTGAAGAAAAACTTGATGCCCAGCAAAAGGCATTGGAGTATGACTACCTCATTCAGTCGGCCGAAAAGGAAGCTATGCGTAAAAGGGTTGAAGCCAAGGGGATAGTTGATTTTGAAACTATCTCGCACGTAAGCATACTGAAGTGGAGGGGTATAGAGGCTACAGAAAAAATATCTACTTCTAACAACTCTAAAGTGATACTGGTAGGCACCGATAATAAACTGCCAGTGATACTAAGCGGCAACTAAAGCTGGCAATTGGAATTACGGTGGGTATTGGCTGCCTGCAATAACTACGCTTCTATTTCATACACAACACATTCCCGTAGCCTTTCATCGCCCGCCAGCAGCGGGTGCGTAAAGGTGGCTGCCCTTTTCATCCCTATCTTTTCCATCACCTGCACCGATTTCAGGTTTACCACAGGCGCTACCGCATATACCTTAGCTATTTGCAGCGCATTAAAGGCATAAATAAGGCAGGCTTTCGCCCCTTCGGCGGCATAGCCCTTGCCCCAATACTTTTTGCCCAGCCGCCAGCCGATATCTACGCACGGCGTAAAGCTGGCTTCAAAGGTTTGTACCGACAGGCCAATGAAGCCTAAAAAAGCGCCATCTTCCAGCCTGTCAACGGCAAAATAGCAGAAACCCTTTTCCACCAGCTGCTTTTGCATCCTGCCAATAAACGCTTCTGTCCCCGCATAACCGGTAAACCCGGGGAAAAACTCCATCACCTCAGGGTCGGCATTAATAGCAGCCAGTAGGGGCGTATCCGCTTCCTGCCACGCCCTGAAACCCAGCCTTTCTGATTTAAACAGGTATTGACCGCTCATAGTGCAAATGTATTAAGTGTTTAGGCTTTGTGGCAAAGCACCCAGCTGCATATACATAACAAGCTGATAGAAAAGGTAAGGAAAAATTATCAACCACCGGCCAGTCGGTAAGCGAAATAGCTTACGAACTCGGCTTTGAGCACCTACAATCTTCCAGCAAGCTATTCAAAGCCAAAACCAGCTTTTCCCCGTTAGCCTTCAGGCAGTCGTTTAATTGAGCAAGTGGCAAAACACAACAAAGGCTACAAAGGTTCCGGTCACCCGGTTGCTTTGTAGCCTTTTTGCCTAACACCTGAACCAATGTGGAATGCGCAGAGGTATTGGGGGAAGCCCTACACAAACCTAACATGGTGCATCACTAATCAATCATAATACTTGCTATTGCTTTTTCCATAGCCTGCTCCTTTACCACCGGCACTTTCAAACCTTCTGCGCGGAATACAGTTAAATCAGTCATGCCTAAAAAGCCGAGGAAAGCTTTCAAATAAGGGGCAACAAAATCATT
>CANBTK010000111.1 GCA_947372365.1 Flavipsychrobacter stenotrophus
AGCCAGAACCATTAAAATATAACTTCTCTGGCCTATGGTCAAGGCGCATAACACAGGAACACAGGCTGGTTTACGAAGTAAATGATGATTCCATTATAGTACACGCACTTAAGGAACATTATTAGCCAACCGCTACACAGCCCTCACCGGGCTACCACCCCAGTTAGTATTCGGCTGCAGGTTTTCGCCCTTCATTACCAGCGATAGCGGGTCAATGCCTACATTGTCGCCAATTTCGCTATCGTAGAGGATAATGGTGCGGGTGCCTATGTTGCAGCGCTTGCCTATTTTTATAGGGCCTACCTTCATTACGCGGTCTTCGAAAAGGTGGGTTTGCGGGCCGCAATCTTCGTTCATGGCGGTGTCGTCGCCTATTTCCACCATATCATATTCGGTAATGTCGGTCGTATTCATCCATACGCGCTTGCCTATTTTTACACCCAGCAGGCGCAGCAATATAGGCAGCCATGGCGTACCTCTCATATAGTCTAAAACAAAGGGTACTGACAGGGCTTCGTAGGTTGATGTTATGGCCTCGCTCAGCCACACCTTCGGGGTCCACATAGGCTTTTGTTCCGGCTTGTGGCGGCGTATCAGCACCCACTTCAGCACAAGAGTTACAAGAAAGGCAGGTAGCCCCATGTAGTATAAATAATATACAGGCAAGGTATAGGCAATCCTGAACCAATGCCGCTCTACCAGCAGGTCATGCGAATAGGCAATGAAAAGCGTACTACAGATAATGATGACAGTTTCCGGCAGTATAATGCGCAGGAATTCTATGATGCTGCGCCCCAAAATACGGGGTGGTGAAGGCTTAAAAGTCTGCTCCGCAGGGAACGTCCTGCTCTCCTGCCTTTTGGGCAATGATATAGCCGGCGAGCCAAACCAGTCGCCACCGCCTTTTTTAGCGGCAAGCTGCTCCTCGTCCGGCGGCGTGGAAAGTACGCCTATCAGCATACGCCCGGGCAGTTTATAGCCCTGGGGTATCAGTGCGCTATTGCCCACAAAACTGTTGTTGCCTATCACGGTTTTATCCAGTATCAGCTGCTGGCCGCGCACATCGGCCTCGCCAAGCGTTACCGCATCGGCCACAAATGCATTTTTGCCTATCTCCAGCAAGGGGTGGGTAACGCTGCTGGCTGTTGATATTTCGGTATTCTTGCCAATTTTGGCACCCAGCGCCCTGAACCACAACGACACAAATACAGTGGCGTATATAGGGTGCATTACAATAAGCGACAGGCTTATGAGCTGGTCGGCAAACCACTTGCGCAGGTAAAACCCACTAAAGATGGGGTACTTGCCCGGCTTTATGCCCCATTGCAGCAGGCGCGTAAGCACCAGTATCACTAAGGCAAAAATAATGATGTAGCTGAGCGCCAATGATGGCGTTACTATAAGGTAACTAAAGTCATAGTCGGGCGTGGCATTATCAAGGTCGTTTAATATAATTACTGTAGGCAGCAGCGGCAGCAGCACCACAAAGGGGAACAGCAGCAGCAGCAGCAAGAAGATAATATTGTATGAAAACCGCCTGATTTTTGACACGTGCAGTGGCTGCGGCAATTCCGATATAGGCTTGGTTTCCTTTAGCATTGCCGGGCTGCCCTGCCAAACCTCGCCGCTTTTTATGGTTTTGCCTTCCTGCAAGTAGCTCAGGTCTTGCAGCTCGCCCCAGTCTTCAATAGTAGCCCCGCCGCTTATTATGGCACTGCTGCCTATATAAGCATGGTCGCCCAGGTGTATCTTCCTGAGTTTTAAAAGGCCGTCTTCCACAAATGCATTGTTCAATACCGCCTGCGAACTGATGCTTACATCGCTGCCTATGGTCACAAGGTCTTCCGCCCCTATGGTTATGGCGGCAAGCTGGGCATCATTGGCTACCTTAACCCCCATCCTTTTCAGGTAGGCATTATATAATGGCGTACCATTCAAAAACTCGGATGGCAGCAGGCGCTGAAATGTCTTTACAAACCACCACCTGAAGTAATACGTACCCCACAGCGGATAATCGCCCTCCTTCATTTTGCCTATTACCAGCCACTTAACTATCAGGCTGAGCGTAGCAAACAAAGGCGGAATAAAGAAGTATAACCCCAAAGCCATACCTATACCCAGGCCTATATTGTGGGTATCTTCTTTTACATAATAATACCCGAGGTAAGGGAAAAATATCTGCACCGCAAACAAACCGTATATGAGCAGCAGCGAAAATGTCTGCGCCAGCCAGCAGCAGTAATAACGCATTTTAGGTATTTCATTAAACACCTTTTTTGCTTTATTGTCGGGGGCTGGCTTTGTTTCCCAGTAGTTGACCAGGGCGCTCAGCGGGCGGTTAAGATAAATATCTTTAAGCGATGCCTGCGGTATATTAGCTTCCTTTCGCAGGCGCGAAACGAATGACGCTGCCAGCAGCGAATGCCCGCCAAGGTCGGTGAAAAAATCGTTGGATAGCTCTATGACGCGGTTGGGGAAGTTTTTCCGCAATGCGGCAATTACCCTATCACCAATCGGTGCATCAATATCAATAATATCTTCTGTTGCCGGCACTGAGTTTTCCATCAGCATTGCCGGCACTGGCAATTCCTTCCTGTTTATTTTGCCGCTGGGCAGGCGCGGCATTTCAGAGAGCATTACAATAACACTCGGTACCATGTAGGTAGGTAGCACCTTTGCGAGTGCGTCCCTTATGCTCTGCTGGTTCATTTTTACCGGGTCATCGCAAACAACGTAGCCGGCAAGGTGGTCTTGACCGTTAATATCTTTTTTAACCGCTACTGCTGCAGCAGTAACGTCAGGTAACGCACTTAACTGTGTCTCAATTTCGCCAAGCTCTATGCGGTAGCCGCGCAACTTTATCTGGTCGTCCAGCCTGCCCTGGAAATCTATACTGCCATCGGGGTTAATTATCGCGGCATCGCCTGTGCGGTAAACGGTATCGCCCGGCAAAAGGGAAAGCCCTTCGGGCTTTGGGACAAATTTTTCAGCGCTCAGGTCGGGGCGGTTCACATAGCCATGCGATACGCCGGGGCCGGTAACTACCAGTTCACCACGCTCGCCTACCTGTAGCAGGTTTAGTTTTTCGTCAACCACCGCCAGGTTATAGTTAGGCAATGGCTGCCCTATGGTTATGGGCTGCCCGGGCACTAATGCTGTAATAGTTGCTGTGACGGTTGTTTCGGTAGGGCCGTAGCTATTAAAAAACTGCCTGGGCTCCACTGCCCAACGCGATACTACCTGTGCTGTGCAGGCTTCCCCGCCGGCATTAACCAGCCTCACACGGGGCACGTCGTCATTCATCACTGCCAGCAGGCTGGGCACAGCATGGAAAACAGTAATCTGCTGTTTCCTGAGTACCTCATCCAGTTCGTCTATCGATTTGGTGGTAGCGGCATCAGCCACCCACAAGGTAGCCCCGGCAAGGTAGCTTATCCACACCTCCTCGCACCACATATCGAACGAAACCGAAAACCCCTGGTAAACTTTATCTTCAGCCTTAATATTTAGTATTGTTTGTTCAGCCCGCACAAAATGGCTTATCATCCTGTGGGTAATAGGTATGCCCTTGGGCTTGCCTGTACTGCCCGATGTATATAATACATAAGCCCAGTTATCTGGCTCAGGGCCAGCAACCTGAGCTATCTTGTCGGTAGAAGCAGGGCGTGGCACAACAGTAATAACAGGGTAAGGCAAATTCAGTTTTTGGTCGGAAATATAGGCTTTCGCATTCACCTCAGTGAGCACGGTTTCTACCCTTTCTGCGGGCATCTCCCTGTCAAGCGGCACGTAGGCGGCACCAGCTTTTACTATACCCAGTACTGCAACATGCAGTTCCAGGCTCCGCGGCCACCAAAGGCCCACGGCATCGCCAGGCACTATGCCGCTACTGGCAAGGTGCAATGCCATAGCATCGCTCCAGCGGTCCAGCTCGGCATAAGTTACCACCGAATCCTCAAAAATCAACGCTATTTTAGATGGCTGGGCCTTAACCGACGCACGAAAAATATCCGCAAGGGTTTCCTCTAGCAGAAGGTCAGGACGATGGGCACCGAGTACAATAGCAGGATTCATCTAAAATATGGCAACAGGTTATTTAAAAGCCGGGAACAGGCTTAGTTTTAATCACGAGCGAAAAGTACGACAATATCTTTATGCCTACGGCTTTGCATTGCTAATTTCATGCCAGAAATAGCCCGTAAAATTATTTCCACCCAATTTTATTGAATTTCGAATTGCTATCATTAACTTGTTGCGGTAAAATTAATTCCATCATTCTTCAAAAAACAGATTATGTCCACAGAAGCACAACCAGCGAAATTTCCTTCCGATATCGAGATATCAAGGGCTGCCAAGCTAAAACCTATTGCCCATATAGCACAAAACATAGGTATTGACCCTGAGGATATTATCCCTTACGGAAAGTATAAAGCCAAAATACCGCTTAGCTATATTGACGAAAGTAAAGTAAAAGAAAGCAACCTTATATTGGTAACAGCCGTTACCCCTAACAAAGCTGGCGTGGGCAAAACCGTTACCAGCGTGGCGCTTTCTTTAGGCTTAAATTATATAGGCAAAAAAGCTGCTGTTGCGCTTCGCGAACCTAGCCTGGGGCCTTGCTTCGGCATGAAGGGCGGCGCTGCTGGCGGTGGCTATTCGCAGGTATTGCCAATGGACGAGATTAACCTGCATTTTACAGGCGATTTCCATGCCATTACCTGTGCCAATAATATGATTGCGGCACTGCTGGATAACTACCAGTACCAGAACCGCAAAAGCGATAAAGGCCTGGAGCGCATAGTATGGCGCCGTGTGCTGGATGTTAATGACCGCTCTTTGCGCGAAATCATAACTGGCCTTGGCGGCACCGGCAATGGCATACCAAGCGAAGCTGGTTTTGACATTACTACAGCGTCTGAAATCATGGCACTGCTGTGCCTGGCTACCAGCCTTGATGACCTGCAGGCAAGGATAGAGCGCATAGTGCTTGGCTACCGTTTTGACAAAACCCCTTTTACGGTAAAAGACCTTGGCGTAGCGGAGGCTATTACTGTATTGCTGAAGGATGCGGTAATGCCTAACCTGGTACAAACAACCGAAAATACTACCGCATTTGTACACGGTGGCCCATTCGCCAATATTGCACATGGCTGCAACTCGGTACTGGCTACTAAAATGGCTATGAGCTGCAATGATTATGTGGTGACTGAGTCAGGCTTTGGTAGCGACCTTGGTGCTGAAAAATTCCTGGATATCAAGTGCCGTTTAGCAGGGCTGAAGCCTAAAGCAACTGTAATAGTTGTAACATCGGGCGCGCTGAAACTGCATGGTGGCGTGGCTGACGGCGAAATATCAAAGCCAAATATGGAGGCGATGATAACTGGCCTGGGCAACCTGAGAAGGCACGTTGAAAACATGAAAAACTTCGGCCAGAGCGTGGTTGTATCCTTCAACAAACACAAGCACGATACTGATGAAACTATTGATTACCTGAGCAAATGGTGCGACGAATTAGGCGTCGTTTTTGCCGTTAATAATGGCTTTACCGCAGGTGGCGAAGGCGCTTCAAGCCTGGCCCAAAAAGTGGTGGACCTGATAGAAAGCAACCCATCAAAAGACATCAATTATTCTTATGACCTGGAAGATTCGATAGGCACTAAAATTGAGAAAATCTGTAAGAAAGTGTACCGCGCAGGCGAAGTTACCTTCAGCCAGACTGTTGAAAATAAATTCAAATCTTACACTAAAAATGGCTGGGGCAACCTGCCTGTTTGCATAGCAAAAACACAGTATTCTTTCAGCGACGACCCTAAGCGCGTAAACGCACCTGAGGGCTTTACCATCCATATCCGCGACATTGTTATAAATGCTGGTGCCGGGTTTATTGTTGCTGTAGCCGGTGAAATTATGCGTATGCCAGGCCTTCCTGAAAACCCGCAGGCTTACCACATAAAACTGGTAAATGGCGAGATAGAAGGGCTGAGTTAAGCTTACATTTTAAGAAAATAATTTGCAATCCCTGCCAAATGGCGGGGATTGTTTTTGTCAAAGGTTTGCCCATACAACGAACCTAATAATACATTGCCTTCGGCTCATTTTGCACTTCTTCCTGCTTTCTCATTTTTTCAATTTTAGCCCTTTTCAATCCCGGAGCCAATATAAACCCGGCAGCAAGGCCGGTTAACAAGCCACCAGCATGTGCGGCATTGTCTATATTTTCGGTAAAACCCATAGCAAGGTTGTAGCCAATAAAAATTATTGACATCCGCAAAAATTGCCTCCTGAAATCTTTGGGGAATACTTTAGCCAGGAGCAAAGCAAGGAAAACACCATACAACCCAAAAATTGCGCCTGAGGCACCAACGCTTACAGTAGCCACATGTTGCCATGCACTATTCAGGCTGGCAATAATTCCGGCTAATAGGTAAACAACAGCAAATTTGCGCCTACCCAGTACCGGCTCCACAAGGGTACCAACAAAAACAAGTCCTATCATATTAGAAACCAGGTGCATAGCCCCACCCTGAAGGAAGGTGCTGGTTAGCAGCCGCCACCACTGGCCATCCAACACTGCCGGCCTGAAATT
>CANBTK010000112.1 GCA_947372365.1 Flavipsychrobacter stenotrophus
GTATTTGTAACGCCCGATAGGGTGCCCTTTTATGGTGGCACCTACTACCCGCCCCGACCTGCTTACAGCCGCCCATCGTGGGTGCAGCTTATGGAGCGCATGCACGGCATATGGGAACACCAGCACGATGAAGTAGAGCAGCAGGCTGGCCAGATGGTGCAGTACCTGCAGCAGGCGGCAAAAGGCATTACCGCAAAGGCCGTTAGCACCCCTGATATGGAAACCTGCAAGGGCATTGCTGCGGCCATTATGAAGCTGGCTGATAAAGAAAAAGGCGGCTTTGGCAATGCGCCCAAATTCCCGGGCACAATGGCTATAATTTTCATGCTGGAGCACTACCACTTCACTGGCGATGAAAGCTGCCTGCAACAGGCTTTAAAAAGCCTTGATGCCATGGCCGATGGCGGCATATACGACCAGCTGGGCGGTGGCTTTGCAAGGTACTCAACCGATAGGGATTGGCTGGCCCCGCACTTCGAGAAAATGCTGTATGATAATGCCCTGCTGATAGTAGCCTACTGCGATGCTTTTGCACTTACCGGCAACGTGCGCTATAAAATTATTGTAGATGAAACAATCGCTTTTACAGAGCGTGAATTGAAGCATAAATCGGGTGGTTACTACTGCGCGCTTGATGCCGATAGCGAAGGCGTGGAAGGGAAATTTTATACCTGGCTTTGGCCGGAATTTGTTGCAGCAGTAGGGGAGGGGGATGCAGCAGCCCTCGCTAAATATTTTGGTGTTACAGAACATGGCAACTGGGAAGAAACCAACATACTGCACATAGCAGCCGAGCTGGAAAATGTGGCTGCTGAAGCAGGTGTTAACCCCGAATCGCTGAGTGAAAAAATTGCCTTAGCTAAACAAAAATTGTTTGGTGCCCGGAGCCGCCGCATAAGGCCGCTTACTGATGATAAATGCCTGCTTTCGTGGAATGCGCTCATGAATATAGCCCTTTCTAAAGCAGCTGTAACATTTGGCAATGATGCATACCGCACCCTGGCACAGAGCCATATGGACTGGATGGTTGCTGCCTACACCACCCCGGATGGGTTGAAGCATACCTGGAAGGATGGGCAGGCGAAAATAGGCGCTAAACTGGACGACTATGCTTACCTGGCACAGGCAATGTTGCAGTTGGCATCAACGACAGGGGAGAACGAATGGCTTATAAAAGCTGCCACACTGGTTGAAACAACAATAGCCGATTTTTCGCACGAAGGTGTTTTCTTTTATTACACCCCTTCCTGGCAAAAGGATATACCCGTGCGCAAGGTAGATTTGTACGATGGGGCTACCCCTTCGGCCAATGCTGTGATGGCGGCCAACTTAATGGTTTGTGGCATGTGCATGGAGCAAACCGAATGGATAGGCCGCGCTACCAACATGATAGAAAGTATGGCCCAAGATGCGCTTCGCAATGGCTACTCTTACGGCTACTGGGCACAAATAGTGCAAAAAAATGTTATTGGTTTCCGTACTGCGGTTTGTACCGGAGAAAACGCCGAAACAGGGGCCGGAACCCTGAGGAGTGAATTTTTGCCGCAGGTTTTTCTCATTTTTTCCAATAAAAATGAGCTGGAAGTGCCAATTCTGAAAAATAAATTTTCTCCCAATTATTTGTCTATATTTGTGTGCTCGCAATCTGCCTGTTCAGCCCCTGTTGAAAGCGCTTATCAGGCACTTAGAGTTATAAGAAATATTGCATAAGCCCTTGTTTTTTTTTTAATTATTAGGTGTATTTATTAACATTTTTTTACGGAAAGTTGTATTTTTGGAAAAATCTTTGAATATTGTGCGTCGGTTTTAATTGTTACTAAGTATTAAAGCCGGCATTTTTACTTGCCAAATTGCTAAAATAACAGATAGTAGTATGAAAAGAACATCCCTGAAAGTCTTCTCTTTAGCGTTGCTTGCATTTGCGGCTAGCTGCGGGCAAAGGGGCTCAAATGGCCAATTAATAGGTGATCAATCAAGGATAAATTATAAGCCCCCTGTTCCAATAGGAATGGTTTATGTGCCTTCTGGTACGTTTAAAATGGGTGCCAGCGACGAGGACGTGCGCGGCAGGAATGATGCCACGATTCATACCGTACAGACTGCAGGTTTCTACATGGACGCGACTGAAATATCCAATCAGGAGTACCGCCAGTTTACTAACTGGGTAAAGGATTCTATTGCACGTACCATCCTCCAATACGTTAAGGACTTACCAGATGGCAGCACACGCCTTGACTGGAACAAGCGCATTAACTGGAAGGATGCTGATATTCAGGACCAGCTGGCTTCAATGTACATTCAGGCCGACCAATCGGGCTGGGGTGTTAAGCTGATTAATACAAAAGAATTAAAGTACGCTTACCAGACTTTCGACTACGCTAACGCGTCAAGGAACAAGTTTAACAAAGCTTACAATGAAAAAGCATTCGTCTACAGTGCTCAACCTGAGATATACCCTGATACTACTGTTTGGGTACGCCAGTATGCTTATTCATATAACGAGCCTATTTCACGCCAGTATTTCTGGTTCCAGGGCTTTAATACTTACCCTGTTGTAGGCGTTAACTGGTATCAGGCAAATGCATTCTGCGATTGGCGTACACACTACTGGAGCTCAGAGCGCGACAAAGCGAGGATGTATACTGAAGGTAAATTCCGCCTTCCGTCAGAGCAAGAGTGGGAGTGGGCTGCACGTGGTGGCAGGAACGAATCTCCATATCCTTGGGGTGGCCCTTACATCATCAACAAAAAAGGCTGTTACTTAGCTAACTTCAAACCTCAGCGTGGTAACTACTCAGCTGACGGTGGTTTGTACACAGTACCTGTTGATAAATATGCTGCGAATGACTATGGTTTAAAGAACATGTCAGGTAACGTTTCAGAGTGGACCAATTCTGCATACTTTGGTGGTTCTTACGACCAGATGTCAGACATCAACCCGGAAGTTAGGCTGGGCAACAAAACCACTGACCCTGTTTACATGACAAGGAAAGTTGTTCGTGGTGGTAGCTGGAGGGACGTTGCTTACTTCCTTCAGGTAGGTACACGCGATTACGAATATGCTGATACTGCTAAATCTTATTTAGGCTTCCGTTGCGTTATCACGTACATCGAGCCAGCCCTGAGGAACAGGCGCGCAGTAAGGAAAGGCTAATCTTTAAAATATACACATTCATAATAAACTAACGCAAAAAGCAAAACTTAATAGCATGAATCCGATAGTAATCTTTTTTGAATCGAACGCAGGTAAGTACCTTAAAAATCTAATCATCGGTCTTGGAGCATCAGTAGTACTTATGGGTGCGCTCTTCAAAATTCAGCACTGGCCAGGTGCAAGCCTTATGCTTACTTCAGGTATGATTACCGAAGCTGTTATCTTTGCGATGCTTGGTTTGCTCCCACCTCATAGCGATTATTACTGGGAACGCTTTTACCCGGGTATTACTGAAAACCCACACGTTGAGGCTTTCCGTAAAGGGTTGAAAGAGCATGGTGCAGCTCACGAAGTTCCGGGCAAGCCAGGCGAGTCGCCAATGAAATCATTAGATAAAATGATGGAAGAGGCTCAGATTAACCCAGCAAGCATGAAACGCCTGAATGAAAACTTCACCAACTTCGGTAAGACCGTTGAGCAGATGAAGGATATCACCAACATCACTTCGTCTACTGAAGCTTATTCTAAAGGTGCACGTGAAGCAGCTGATGCTTTAGGCCAAATGAAAACTACTTTCGTAGGTGCTACAAAAACAATGGGTGCGTTTAATGATGCTGCCGGCGACACTGCTAAGTTCCACGATCAGGTTAAAGTACTTTCTAAGAACCTTGGTACACTTAACCAGATATATGAAGTTGAATTGCAGGATGCTAACAACCACCTGAAAGCTATGAACAAGTTCTATAGCAACTTGGTTACTGCTTCTGATGCTATGGCTTCAAGTGCAAAAGACGCAACAAGCGCTAAGGATCAGATTGGCTTATTAGCTAAAAACCTTACTACGCTTAACCAGATATATGGCAACATGCTGTCTGCTATGCAAGGGCGCTAATAAATTGAATACGAACGGAATATTATTATAACTCACTTATAGTAAAAAATAACGAATGTCTATACCTAAGGAGCCGCGGCAGATAATGATCAACCTGATGTATCTGGTTTTGACTGCACTGTTGGCACTCAATGTATCAAATGAAATCCTCAATGCGTTTAAAACGTTGAGCTTCAGTATTGATAAGTCGAATAAATCTATTGATGCCAAAACCAATGAGGTTTACAATCAGATTAAGGAAAGTGAGAATGAAAAAGGCCAGTTTGAGAAAGTACACAAATTTAAACTGCAGGCTGATGAGGTGGTGAAGAAATCCGACGAGATGGTTAAATACCTGAACGATTGGAAAAGGCGTATTGTAATGGCTTCTGGCGGTTACGGCAAGGAGGATTCAACCTTCCCTGATAAAATGGATAACATTGATGCGACTACATCTTTGTTGGTAGAGAGGAAGGGTGGAGATACTATCAAAGCTAAAATCCTTGAATTACGCAGGTACCTGCTTTCTCAGTTGCCACCTTCTGACACTGCACAATACGGGCCTACTATGCCTTTGGCTATTGACCCGGCTCATAAAAATGAGCACAACCCAACAGGTGACTGGAACGTGGCTAACTTTGAGCACATGCCTTCAATTGCATCCTTAGCCCTGTTTTCTAAATTCCAGAATGACGTAAGGTCTAGTGAAAACATGGTAATTAAGCGTTTATCTGAATTAGCCCACACAAGGGATTTGAAATTCGATACAATGGCTGCGGTGGCTGTGCCTAAAACTACATACGCGCTTCAGGGTGATAAGATTGAAGCAACTATCCTTTTGGCTGCGTTTAATAAAACCAACAAGCCTACAGTATCAATATCGCAAGGCGGTGGTACTAAGAAAGATGCCGTAAATGGTGTTATTCCTTGGGAAACTGTTGCTACAGGTACAGGGTTACAGACTGTAAAAGGCCGTGTAGAACTGGAAACTCCTGAGCAAGGTAAAATATCAAGGGAATGGAGTTTCGATTACATGGTGGGTACTACCGGTGCTTCACTTCAGTTAGATAAGATGAACGTGTTTTATATCGGTGTAGACAACCCTGTTACGGTTAGTGCTGCAGGTTATGCTGTAGAAGACGTTTACCTTAAATTACCTCCTGGTGGTTCGCTTACTGGTGCTAACGGGCACTTTAATGTTAGGGTTACTCAGGTTAGCGCTTCTTTTGCTGTTGACATCATGGCTAAGTCTAAGGTTAAGGGTGGTGAAGACATCAAGGTTTCTACAACTATCATTCGCGTTAAACAAATCCCTAACCCAATCGCTAAGCTTTTGGGTAAGACAGAAGGTGGCATGAGTTATGCAACATTCAGGACGGCAATTGCGCCACTCGCGGTAATGGAGAATTTCGAATTTGATACAAAGTTTGTAATAACTGAGTTCCAGTTCTCTATGCTTCCAAAAGGTGCCGATTACATACCACCACAATTGGTTAAAATGCCATCCGGTGGTAAGGGCGCACGCTTTAGCGATAACAGTTTAGTGGGTGGGCTTATTACAAAGGCTAAACCAGGCGATAGGATATTTATTGAATCTATTAAGGCTATTGGCCCTGATGCCAAGGTTCGCTCGCTGAACCCTATCATATTGACATTGAATTAATTAACTCTGTAAAAAATACCGGGATATGACCATCCTTAATTCTTATAAATTTGCTGTTGCTTTTGCTCTTATGGTGGGTTGTACTACTGCTTACGCGCAAAAGGGTACAATGTCTGATGAGCCGGTTAGCGGCTCTGGCGAACAAGCTGTAAATGATTCATGGAAGCCTTCTTTAGCTCCTGATGGCGCTTACGACAAAGTTAAGCACGTTGGCATCCCTATCCCTTACCAACCAATCCGCGAAGCGGATGTGCTTTGGAAAAAGAGGATGTGGAGGGAAATTGACACTCGTGAAAAGCAGAATATCGGTTTCAGGTACGAAGGCGATGAAAATACCGGTGGTGGTATGTTCATAGAAATACTGATTGACGCTATTAAACGTGGTAAAATCACTGCATATTCAGCTTTTGGTAATGACGATAGGTTCACTACTAAGCTGACTAAAGAGCAGGTAATGGAGCAGATTACCCCTAAGCCTGATACCGTAGAGGTAGAAGACGTAGATGGTACTATGATTAAGAAAATACAAAAGAAGGACTTCAATCCGCACCTTGTATCTTCAATAAGGATTAAGGAAGACTGGATTTTTGACCGCAACCAGGGCAAAATGGTAGTTAGGATTATTGGTATTGCACCTGTACTTGACTACGTTGGCGACGATGGTGGCTACAGGGGTTCTGCTGCTATGTTCTGGTTATCTTACCCTGAAATACGCCAGACACTATCTTCTTACGAAGTTTACAACCCTCAGAACGACGTTTATCGTTACACATGGGACGAGTTTTTTGAGCGCCGTATGTTCTCAAGCAAAATCACTAAGGTTAGCAATTCCCTTAACCAGAGGTACGAAGATATCTTCGGTACTGATGCAAGGGGTAAAATGGAAGCTTTA
>CANBTK010000113.1 GCA_947372365.1 Flavipsychrobacter stenotrophus
ATTATAATCCCACCCACAATGGGCGGTTTTAAAAAGGAGTGCAAAAGTAGGGAAAAATGTAATAGAATGAATAGCCGTAACAATTAAAATAGTTAATATTTAAGACTGCCGCCCAATGCTATGAATTGCCTTACCCACCCGCAACTGGGCAAGCGCAAGGCATTGCCCTACCACATAACAACATTTCATTGCATTAAAACCTGTAGGGGTAAGGCTTGCCCTTACCCTGAATAACATGGGTGCGGCAAACCCGCAGCAGGCAAGCGAAAGGCATTGCCCCTACCACATAACAACAAATCATTGGCATTAAAACATGTAGGGGTAAGGCTTGCCCTTACCCTGAATAACATGGTTGTAGCACACCCGCAGCAGGGCAAGCGCAAGGCATTGCCCCTACATCTCATTTGGATGCACAATACAAAACTGGCAATTTCCCCAATACCCAACTCACGACTCACGACTCACGACTCACGGCTTATGACTTACGACTTACGACTCTCTACTTACGACTAAAAAGAACAATTAACCTTTTTTTATCAACTCCGGCGATGGCATGTTAACCTTTGCATTTTACCTTTGCTGCCCAAATAAAACTAGAAATGTCTAACCGTACCTTTACAATGATTAAGCCTGATGCTGTAAAAGCAGGCAACATTGGCAATATCCTGCAAATGATTAATGCAGCTGGCTTCAGGATCGTAGCAATGAAATATTTGCAGATCAGCAGGCAGCAAGCCGAAAAATTCTACGAAGTGCATGCTTCACGCCCATTTTACGGCGAACTGACTGAATTCATGAGCAGCGGCCCTATAGTGGCGGCTATCCTTGAAAAAGACAATGCTGTTGAAGATTTCCGCAAGCTTATTGGCGCTACCAACCCGGCTCAGGCTGAAGAAGGTACTATCCGTAAGAAATATGCTGCTTCTATTGGCGAAAACGCAGTACATGGCTCTGACAGCAACGAAAATGCTGCTATCGAAGGTGCATTCTACTTCAGCGGCCTGGAGCAGTTTTAATATAACTACCTGATTTTTACTGAATGCCCCCGGAAACCCCGGGGGCATTTTTAATTATTTTAGCCCGGTTTATTAAAATTTCATAATAAGAACCACTATTTTTGAACATCGTACAATCCCATGGCTAACCTGGTTTCTTTTCCTTCAGGGCAGGTGGACTACCTCTACGGCAGTCCGGTGGGCGAACTATGGCAACTTTATGATGGCAAGGATATTGTTTTAATAACCGATACCAACTTATTTGCGCTCTACCCGGGCCTTTTTGCCAACCGCAGGCATGTTGTTTTGCCCGCAGGCGAAAATAGCAAAAGCCTCGAAACCATTAATTGGGTGGTGGAAAGCCTGATACAACTGGAAGCTACCCGTAGTACTACTTTAATAGGCATAGGCGGTGGCGTAGTTACCGATATTACTGGCTTTGCAGCATCGGTTTATATGCGGGGCATACCCTTCGGCTTTGTGCCTACTACCCTGCTGGGCATGGTTGATGCCGCAATTGGGGGCAAAAATGGTGTGAACGTAGGCCTGCATAAAAACATGGCTGGTACTTTTAACCAGCCCGCTTTTATACTGTACGATACCGGCTTCCTGGGCACGCTGCCCAAACAGGAATGGGCCAATGGCTTTGCCGAAACCATCAAGTATGCCTGCATCTTTGATGCGGCGCTGTTCAGCGAGCTGCAACAGCACGATATAGCCTACTACAGGCAAAATGCACCCGCCCTGAACGCCATAATAGAAAAATGTGCCACCTGGAAAAACATTACGGTCATTAATGATGAACATGAAAAAGGGCTGCGAAAGTTGCTTAACTTTGGGCATACAGCAGGCCACGCTATTGAAACCCTTTATGCGATACCCCATGGCGAAGCTGTTGCCATAGGCATGGCCATAGCGGCAAGGCTGTCGGAAGATGTAACATCGCTCAGCCCATCGGCTACCCTGCAAATAACGAAACTACTGGAACAATATAACCTGCCTACCACCTACCCTATTGAAACTACGAAGGCAATGGAACTCATGAAAATGGATAAAAAGCGCACCAACAGCAGCATTGGCTATATTTTGCTCGACGCCATAGGCAAGGCATCGGTGCACACCCTCCCTTTTGGCCAACTTGAAAAAGCAATGAGGCTATGCGCACAATAATAAGGCCCGGCGATTTTTCGGGGCAGTTAGCCGCCCCGCCCTCCAAAAGCATGTCGCAACGGGCTTTTGCAATTGCGCTTTTGCAAAACGGATCAACAATAATTAACTATTACGGCACATCGGATGACGAAAAAACGGCACTGGCGGTAATACAGCAATTGGGCGCGCAAATTGTAGCCCAAACGGCTAACAGCATTACCATAAACAGCCAGGGAGTTAAACCGCTGAGCGATACTATTGATTGTGGCGAAAGCGGCCTGGCAGCAAGGCTATTTACCCCTATAGCTGCGCTGGCAACTAGCCCTGTATCCATTACAGGGCGTGGAACCCTGCTTAAGCGCCCTATGTACGGCTTTAACCAGGGGCTCACATCATTAGGTATTTCGGTGCTCAACTTTAACGGCTACCTGCCCGTTACCGTACACGGGCCTATCGAGAGCCTGTCCTTCCAGCTCAATGCGGGTAATGGCTCGCAGTTCCTGAGCGGGCTTTTGTTTGCACTGGCTTATTCAGCACAAGGCCCGGTGACTATAGAGGTTGCCGACCTGAAAAGCAAGCCCTATATTGATATGACGCTGGAAATGCTGCGCCAGGCGGGCAGGCCCATACAACACGATGACTACACCAGTTTTTATATAACACCTTCGCTGTTTACCCCAAAAAACCACCACGAAATAACCGTGGAAGGCGACTGGAGCGGCGCAGCGAACTTCCTGGTAGGCGGGGCTATTGCCGGAGAGGCTACGGTAACCAACCTGCACCCGGCATCAACCCAGGCCGATGCCGCCATACTGGAAGCACTAAGGTTGGCTGGCGCAATAATAGAGCACGGTGAAAATAAGGTTACGGTAAAGAAAGCACAACTAAAAGGCTTTGAGTTGGATGCCACCCATTCCCCCGACCTCTTCCCTATACTGGCCATACTTGCAGCCTGCTGCGAGGGCGAAAGCTATATTAACGGCATACACAGGCTGCACCACAAAGAAAGCAACCGGGTAGAAAGCATTGCAGAAATGCTACAGAACTTTGATGTGCCTTTTTCGCTGGAAGGCGATTCGTTCTGCATTACCGGGGTAAAAAAACTGCAAGGCACTGTTATTGACTCTTATAGCGACCACCGCATAGTTATGGCGGCAGCCATAGGCGCTCTGCGAGCTAACGGGCCGGTGGATATTATGGAGGCTGAATCAGTAAACAAATCCTATCCCGGCTTTTTCAGTAGCTTATCTTTGTGTGGCATAAAGTGCAAAGAGGCGCAGGATTAATAAGTAAAACAGCAGCCCAGCCACGCTTGCAGCTATGGTAGGCCCAAAAACATAACTACAACCAAATAATGAATACACACGGCACCATTTTCCGCATCAGCATTTTCGGCGAGTCGCACGGCAAATGGGTAGGCGCACTGATTGATGGCTGCCCAGCAGGCATCAGCATCACCGAAGGTGATTTTTTGCCCGACCTCAACCGCCGTAAGGCAGGCGCGGCAGGCACCACCCCGCGGCAGGAAAGCGATACGCCCATTTTTACCAGTGGCGTATTTAACGGCAAAACTACCGGAGCGCCGCTTACTATCGTTTTCGAAAATAACAACACCCGTCCCACCGACTATGATGCTATAAAAGATACGCCACGCCCAGGCCATGCCGATTTTGTGCTCAATAAAAAATTTGGCGGGTTTAATGACTACAGGGGCGGCGGGCATTCATCCGGCAGGCTCACGGTGGCATTGGTGGCGGCAGGCGTTGTAGCTAAAAAAATACTCAAAGGCATTGGCATCACGGCCACGCTCTTAGAGGCCGGCGGCAATACTGATATAGAGGCTGCCATAAAAAAAGCTGTAGAACAGCAGGATAGCATAGGTGGCGTCGTGGGCTGCAAGGTTAACGGCCTGCCGGTAGGGCTGGGCGAGCCGTTTTTTAACTCAGTGGAGTCTTGCATCAGCCACGCGGTTTTTGCTATACCTGCCATAAAAGGCATAGAGTTTGGGAGTGGGTTTGCCGCTGCCCAAATGACTGGCAGTACCCACAACGATGCTTTCATAGATGCGGCAGGCACTACACTTACCAATCATGCGGGTGGCATAAACGGCGGCATAACCAATGGCAATGAGCTCACCTTCAGGGTGGCGGTAAAGCCCACCAGCAGCACCCCGCAGCCACAGCAAACCTGGAACAATGCCACCCAGGCAGTAGAAGGCTTTACCGTAAAAGGCCGCCATGACTTGTGCATAGCCCTGCGCGTGCCCGTTGTTGTGGAAGCCGCAACCGCCATTGCCCTGGCCGACCTAATGCTTGCAGCTAAAACTGCGCTGTAAGCCTTGGGCACTTATTGCATATTAATGTACGATGCCACAGCGTTAAATAAAATCTAAAAAAACGCTTATTTATAACCAATATTGCTGTTACAACGCAGTTACTGAGTAACTTGCCCCCCAAACGGCAATTCAACAGGCTTACATACGAATGAAAAAAACTTTTTTACTTTTTGTTGCGGCATATATCAGCACATCTTGTTTCGCGCAGCGTACTGCGCACACCTATGCAACCCCAACTCAATCTATAAATAGCGGGCTGCCAGCCACTACCGGCACTACATCCCGTACCACAGCAGTTGGCGATACGCTTACTTTAACTAACATTGCCCCGCTGGACCCACTTACCCTAATACAATACGTTTCAGGCGCTACCGGTTTTGTTGCTGGCACCAATTCATTTAATGACAAGGGCTTTGCAGAGCGCTATTATTTCAATGGCAGCGATAGCTCTATGAAAGTAATAGGCGTTATGGCTCAGTTTGGCGGCAAGGTTAGCGCTACATCTACCAAATCCATCAACTTCAGGGTATGGAACCTTACCACACCGGTAACAGTTACCAGCACCATTAAATACGAAGGCTACCCTAAAGACATCCTCAACACCCGCAATGTACCCTTTACACAGTTGGGCGTAGGCCCTACTGCCATTACAGATACCATGAAGGCATTCTCGTTCGATACTGCAACGAAGGCGCTTAACGGGGCTTTTTTCATAGGCTACGATATGGCTTACGATTTCAGTACGCTTTCAGGCGATACGATTGGGCTGGCTTCAACCGCCAACGGGCACCGTACCATTCCTGCATTCCATGTATTGTACACCCTGAACCCAGATTCGCTGGCCGATACCACGCACAGGGATACCATCATTAATGTGCAGAATGCCACCCAATACGCCGATGGCATTTGGCACGAAAACTACACCCAGAACGATTCTATTTTTAACGACCTGGCAGTGTTCCCAATAGTTATCATTGCCAACCCTACAGGGCTTAACAGCATAGTAAAGAATAACCTTTCGCTATTCGGCAACTTCCCTAACCCTGCTACCAACAGCACCAATATTAAGTTTGCCCTCACCCAGAATGCTGATGTAACCATAAAATTAATAGACATGGCTGGCAGGGAACTGAGCCGCGCCAATTACAAATCGCTCGCTGTAGGCACGCACACCATTGCCATACCCACTAACGAACTGCCTACCGGCAACTATATCTACACCATACAAACCTCAACCGGCGATGCTTTAGCGGGCCAGATGAGCGTGGTAAAATAGAACACCATACGAATTCATAATAATGAAGCCACCTGTTTGGGTGGCTTTGTTATTTTAGGGCATCACTAATTGAACATTTAAAAAGGCATCAGCAGTGTGAACACGAAAGCAAACAAAGTATAGCTGTTCCCTTTGGAAGGCGACCCTGCACTCACAGTTATTTTGTCATATTTTGTATTACCCCAAAGGGCTTACCGCTTTGTAGGCAGGCCATTTTTTAGGTTCTATGCTCCGGAGGAGCTATCCTATAACATGCAAGATTGGGTACCTCCTCCGGAGGAACGGCCATAGTGGGTATATTATACCTACAAAGGGGTAGCGCCTACGGCGCATTCCGAAATAATACCAATCCGACTTTAAAAATGCACTAACAAAAAAGCCGGGCTTACGCTACATGTCACCCTTCAGGACGGGGTGGCCACAATGCAGCTTAAAATCTTTATTTGGGTGAAAACTTCAAACAGGCACTCAAAAAAAGAGCTTTGCGCCTTCTCTGCGACCTCTCTGCACCCTTTGCGTGAAAGCCTGATTTTATTGCTTCAATAACCCAAGTAACCCTACCCCACCAAAAAAACATCCCGCACTAAAAAGTGCAGGATGCCAGGGATTAGATATAAAAATGGTTTTTAGTAATTAGTCTTTATCGCTTGTACCAAAACGGTAAATCAACGAGAACTGCAATGACGGGCTCTTGAATAATTGGTTAGATACATTCTTTGAAGCATCGTTCTTTGCATTGTCCCATACAGTTTGTGCATTACGGAAATCCAGTAACATGTTAGGCGCTATTTTGTAGCTGAC
>CANBTK010000114.1 GCA_947372365.1 Flavipsychrobacter stenotrophus
CAGCTTAGAAGCTGCTTTTGCAGGCGCTTTAGGCTCAGCCGCCGGGCGTGTAGCATGTGCCGGCTTTGTTTCCGGCTCTTCATCCCTGCCATAGCCCGGCATGCGCAGCTTCTGGCCCAGGTGCAGGTCGTCAGGGTCTATGTCGTTTATGGCCAGTATGTCGGTAATAGTTGTGTGCTGGCTTTTAGCTATGTTAGAAAGGTTGTCGCCATGCTTAACGGTATAGTAACTGCCGCCACCTTTAGGTGCTTTTGCTGCAAGGGGTTCTTTAGCACTCTTCTTTGGCTTGCGCTCTGGTTCGTCTGAGATAGGCGATAAAACTATCGGCTGCGATTTTACGGATTTATCCACTATTACAGGGTAAACCACTTTGTCCAGTTTCGCTTTCAGGGCATCCAGCTCATCGGCAGTGGTATCGCCGTGTTTGGCAACGCTGTCTGCTGCAATCAGCGAAGGTTCTGTTTTTTTAACCGGGTCGGGTATAGCAGGCTTTACCGGCACTGTTTCCATTTTCATTACAGAATCGGAAGTAGTGTGTATGGTAGTTACATAGGTATCGCGGTTTACTTCTTTCTTTATGGCTTGTGCAGCTACAGTATCGGCATGCGTAGGGTGCGTTATAGCCACATAGCCATCGGCTGGCGTAGGCGCAACGAACGATAGGTTGTGGCTGTTGTTGAGGTCGGTAGCAGGCAGTGCCCTCAGGCCAGGTTTGCGCGTAGCCCCGTTTTGCAGTTCCAGTATAGTGCCTATTGCAGGCTCATCGCCAGGCTCCAGCATATTGAGTGCCATCAGGCGCTTCAATACTATGCCCTCCTGTTGTGCTATCATGAATAATGTTTCGCCCTCTTTAACAGTATGTTTGGCGTGTGTACCCTCGTTGTGCTTCTTTTCCAGGTATACAAGGGTATTGTCAGTAAGCGGGGCATCCGTCAGGTCGTTAATCTCCAGTATCCTCTGGTATTTCAGGTTATACTTTACCGCATATTGCAAAAGCATCTCGCCTTTGTTGGCATAAAAAGCCCTTAGCCCGTTTACTACAATTACTTTGCCGCTGTCAAATTTTACGTCGGTAGTAGCAGCATGTTGCGGCACTGCCACTGTTGTTGTCGTTGGAGCAGTATCGGTAACCGGCGCTACGGCTGGCTTTACTTCGGTTGTTGCTGCCTTGCGGGTGGTATCGGCAGTGTTTTTTATTTCTGCGGCTACAGCTTCTGGCTGTTGCTGCATGGCTACTTTTTTAGCGGTATCATTAGGCAGTGCGCCAGCAAAAACCATAGGCTGTGTCGGTATTACCACTTTGGTAGGCACCTGGCGGGCAGGGCTTACCGGCCTGGCAGTGATAAGGGTATCTTTGGGTGCAGGCTCCATTGCTGCAACTGCCGGGCTGTTAATGGCTTTGAGCGTGTAGTCCTGCAGGTTAAAATCTTCAATAATTTTTATCAGCCTGTCGGCATAAATAGGGTTGGTAGCATAGCCGCACCTTTTCAGCCCCCTGGCCCACGATTTATAATCGGTAGCGGTGTAGGTAAAAAGTGGCTCGTAACGCTTGTTTCTTTTCAGGTAGTCGGAATGGTCTTTATAAGAATCTTCGGCACTCCTGTACATTTTGAAACATTCCTTGGGCCTGTCATCGTCATGGTAAACTTTAGGGCCGTTATAGTCGTTTTTGCACTTGATGCCAAAGTGGTTGTTGGCGAGCGATACCAGTTCGCTCCTGCCTGCTTCTGTTTCCAGTACGCCTTGCGCCAGCGTTACAGATGCGGGTACGCCACAGCGCTGCTGTTCTGATATGGCATAGCATGAGTATTGAGCAATATACCTTTGCGCCCTGCATGTAAAACTATCCTGCGCAGTGGCATTGAGTGTAGCCATTAGGATTGACATGCAGAAAAGTATTTGTTTCATCATCCGGGCTAGTTTATATTAAAATAATTTGTTTTCTTGAAAATTCCTGCAAAAATACGGTTATGTACGCTAACCACAAACCCCCGTTTATTTTTAACAAAAACCGTGCTTTTTTTGCCGTGCAGGTAAATCATTCAGTATTATGGGATAGGGTAGCAGTGGGCGGGTAGCTGATTGTTATTGCCGGGGGCTACCCTGCGGCCCACTGAAAAGATGCTCGCGCGTCTTTTCAGTGGCTTAGGCTCGTCCTTTATTTTAAACAGCCTTCAAAAGGTATGATGGCGTAAAACCATTATTGCCAAATTCATTATTGGTAACGCAGCAAAGGAACGGCAAGGTTACTTATTTCCCTGCTATCATGCTTATTTCTACATTCACGCCCTTAGGTAAGCCAGCTACCTGTATAGTTTCGCGGGCTGGTGGGTCGCTGGCGAAATACTGGCCATAAACTTCGTTCACTTCGCCAAACTGTTGCATATCCATAAGGAAGATGCTGGTTTTGAGTACATGCTCAAAGCCCATTCCTGCTTCTTCAAGTATTGCTTTCAGGTTTTGCATCACCTGCATAGTTTCTATTTTGATAGTGCCCTGTATTAATTCGCCGGATATTGGGTCCAACGGAATTTGGCCTGATATGAAAAGCATATTGCCGAAAGCTACGGCCTGGTTATATGGCCCAATAGGGGCGGGTGCATTACTGGTGCGTATTATTTTCTTTTCCATAACTGCAAAAGTAACATCTATTTGCCAGCGGGGCGTTACAAAATTGCCTGTTGATAAGGTGTGGTAGCGCATATTTGTGCCGGGAAACAAAATGATAACAGTATATATCCCATTTTAATTACTTCGCTGCAACTCATTAACATTATTTTATGGTAATACCCCGTTACATTTGCACCACTAAAAAATGAAATACTTATTACATATTGATACATCGGGCGATACAGGCACTGTTGCAATAGCATGCAACGGCGAGTTGGTTTGCAGTTGCACCAATACAGAAACCCGCAACCAGGCCGGGCGTATAAATATAATGATTGCCGATATGGCGCTTGAGGCCGGCATTGAGCTGAGCGATTTGGCGGCAGTGGCGGTATGTGCGGGGCCGGGCTCTTATACTGGGTTGAGGATTGGGCTTGCAACAGCCAAGGGGTTGTGCTACGCTTTGGGTATCCCGCTTTTAATGCAAAATAAGCTGACATTGCTGGCTTATCAGGCATACAGGAAAAGTGGGAATGAATATAAATACTATATTCCTGTACTATTAGCCCGCGAAAATGAGTATTTTATAAGTGTTTTTGATAATGCTTTTGTTAATATTCATGAGGCAACACATGTAATAGGGGATGAAATTGATAATATATTAGCAGGTAAGGAAGCTATATGTATAATTTCAGAACATTTAGGTGATGAAAATCATCAAAAATATGCTAAAAATGCCTATGTGGACCAAGAAGTTAATATTGCCCTACCTTTTTGGTTTTTTTACGCTTTTGAAGAATTTAAATGTAATAGAACTGTAAATTTATCCACAGCGGAGCCATTTTATCTTAAACAAGTTTACACTCATAAATGATTGATTTTCAGCATCAAAAGCATATTTCAATTTTTATTTACCCACACTTTAACGCTGAATTAACAAATTTAAAGCATATCATAACGCGTTCATATCTCTGCAATTGCGTATGTTTGCAAAATATTCAAGAACTGAATATCTATTGTAGTGAATTAGTGATTTTTTTATTTAACATCGTAAATTTTTTTTAATGGAAACGACTGTATCAGCAAACACTCTGGTAATTCGCAAAAACGAAGGTTCTACCGAACACATCAAGTTAGATTACGTAGCTGTAAAAAACGCAGCTATGACTTTGAGGGCTATCAATCACAAATTGCGCCAGCAAATCGTGAAGCTGCTTGAAGAAAACAAACGCATGAATGTAACTGACATTTATGTAAAATTACGCCTTGAGCAGTCAGTTGCTTCTCAGCACTTAGCTATTTTACGCCGCGCTAACATCGTTATTACTGAGCGCGATGGTAAATTTATCCACTATGCATTGAACCACGCACGTATTGCTGCAGTTGCTAAATTCGTTAACGAATTAGTACACTCTGACGATTCTGCTAACTAATTTTCTATTAAGCAAGGAATTGAAAAAGCCCCGTACATACGGGGCTTTTTTAATGCGTTAAATTGAAATATTTTGCCGGGCTTACCCATTTTTAATTTTTTCCCATGTAGAGAAAAGGGCCTCCTGGGCAGGCCTTTCAGCGGGTACCTCAGGCAGGGGCTCACAGGCCTTTAGGCCTTCTTGGCAGTCGGCAGGCAGTGCCTGGTACAGCCTGGTGCCCTTTGTTTTCCAGGCCAGCATTTCGTCGCTCACCTGCTTAATGATCTTGGCCGGGTTGCCCACAACCAGCGACCGGGCAGGTATTTTTGTATTGGCCGGTATAAACGACATTGCACCTATTATACACTCGTCGCCAATCTCCACATCGTCCATAATAACCGTGTTCATGCCCACCAAAACGTTGCGGCCTATGGTGGCGCCATGTATAATGGCCCCATGCCCTATATGGGCCCCTTCGCGCAGCGTTAGCGTGATGCCGGGGAACATATGTATGGTGCAATTTTCTTGTACGTTGCAGCCGTCTTCAATAATAATTCCACCCCAGTCGCCCCTTATTGCGGCCCCTGGGCCCACGTACACATCTTTGCCAATTATTACATTTCCTGTCACTGCCGCTTGTGGGTGTACGAAGGAAGATGGGTGCATAACCGGGATAAACCCTTTGAAAGAATAAAACATATGTCTGTTGTTGACGAGGATAAGTTAAAAATATTTTTATGCGGCATTATATATACCTTAGTCTCAATCGGATAATATGTCGTTAAATTGAAATATTTAACTGAAAATTAATTTTATTTACCGAGCTAGGGGTAGATATAATTTCCGGCAATAATATTATAAGTATATGCGATAAAATTGGGCTTATGGCACAGGGTCATACCCGTGTTTGCCCCAGGGATGGCAACGGCCAAATCGCTTTAGGGTGAGCCAGCCACCTTTAATAGGGCCGTGCCGCGCAATGGCTTCAATGCCATAGGCGCTGCACGTAGGGGTAAACCTGCATTTGGCTCCTAAAAACGGGGATATGGCACCCTGGTAAAAGCGGATGAATGCGATAAAAAGTATAGATAACAGTTTTTTCACCACAAATGCCGGGAATCAAAACTAAGGAATGACGGCTTATTTTTCTTTTTCGGTGCCGGGTACAAACGGGGCAAGGGCTTTTAACTTATCAATGCTTAACAGCATTGGTTTAAGTACCGCGCTATACTCAGGCAGTTTATTATCTGTAAATAAGAAAAACATATGCAGTTGCACCCCGGGGCCTATTGCTTCGTAGAGGCTGTGCTTATTTAAGCGCCATGCCTCCACCATTAGCCTGCGCACCCTGTGGCGGTCAACCGAATGTTTAAATTTTTTCTTAGGCACAGAAAAACCAGCCATTACAGGGCTGTCTTTTTCCGATGGGCGCGGCACAACGAGGTAAACAATCCTTAAAGGAAAAACAGAAAACGCTTTCCCGGAACGGAAAAGCGTATCAATATGCTGCTCTCTCTTGAGCCGCTCATATACTTTGAAAGTATTACGAATGGCCGATAGATTTTAAAGATTATTTAAGGCGGCTTTCGCTCGATACTGTTAGCTTATGACGGCCTTTTGCACGGCGGGAAGCCAAAACTTTACGCCCGTTAGCTGATTGCATACGCTTGCGGAATCCATGAACTGATTTACGGCGGCGGCGATGCGGTTGATATGTACGTTTCATACGTTAATTTTTAACACTTTTTAATATGGGAGTGCAAAGGTAAGGGATAAATACGAAAAGAACAACTTTTTCACCATCCACAAAAAAAATATTACTTTAGGTTACAAAATTACCATTTTAAACAAAAACATGCTAAAATAGTTGCAGCATTATTAAATGAATGCTTATTTTTACCCAAACAAATGCCGCCGGGCCCTAACGGCGGATGCAAACCTTTTATAATTATGATACGTAAACTTACTCTTGTTTTTTTATTTTTCATCTGTTTATACACAAAAGCTACTGCTGCATCGGGCGATTCGGTAACTATTGCCATCCCGCCATATACCGACACTACCTGTTTCGGTGCGCAGCTGCAGTTTACCGAAACTGATACTTTTTCAGGGACAACGGTAAGGTGGTACGCCAATGGCGTTTACACCGGCGTGTCGCTGGATACTTTTTTTACTACTGCGCTAAATGACGGCGACAGCGTTTATTGCTGGCTCTATTTATCGGCTACCGATAGCACCCGCTCTAATGCAATAACTATACACCACGCAGCATCTATACCAGCCCGTGTGCTGGTGTCGCTTACTGTAGGCAGCAACCCCGATTGTGCTGGCCACCCGCTTACATTTACTGCTTACCCTATTAATGGCGGTACCAACCCTACTTACCAATGGTTTATTAATGGCGCCGAAGTTTCAGGTTCTGATAGCGTAACTATAACAAGGATTTTTTCTGGCAGCGATACCGTTTACTGCCGTATGGTTTCTAACTCGCCATGTGCGCCCGTCGACACAGTATTTTCAGGCAG
>CANBTK010000115.1 GCA_947372365.1 Flavipsychrobacter stenotrophus
TGTCGCGCCGGGCAGCCAGGCTCCTTGCCCTTAGCGACTCCGCCAGGCTTACAACTTTGTCAAGCGCAGTGGCACCCAGGTTGCTGCCGGGCCCTAGATGCCTGTTAAACGCCAATGATTTCGCCCCTTGTTTGAGCGGCGCTGCTGCCCGATAGCCTGCGTGCCTGTTAAACCTGCCCCGGGCAAAGTCGCTGGCGGTGAGCTGGTAGGGGATGCATATTTCAGCTTCCCTTTCCAGCTTATGCGTTGGCCATATCAGTTGCAGGATGCCAATAGACATAGAGTTGGCCCGTGCCAGTTCGGCTTTACTCCACTCACTGTTGATGAAGCCTGGCGTATTGAGCAAAACAACGATATCAGTATCGGCCAGCCTTTGCCAGAGTTCATCCTGAAATTGCTCGCCCGGCCTAATGCTGTGCGTGTCCAGGAATACATTGAAGCCAGCTTTTTCCAGCCGCTCAAAAAGCTGTATGGCAACACCCGTTGACTCATCCCTCTTGTAGCTGATAAAAACCCGCCTCGATGCCCTGAGCAGGCTAAGCCCTTCCAGTATGCAACCCACAAGCCCCTCTTCAGGTTTTGCCCCTGTTGCTTCGAAGCCATTAATGGGCCGGAGGGGTGGGGGTATAAATTGGTTAAACTTCTTTAAGTCAGCGACAACGGGTAGTATAAGCCGCGCATCGGCAATAAGCTCATCCAGTAAATCAAGGTGCATAAAATCCCCATTGGGCGAGCCGAAATAAAGGCAGTATGCCGGGGCATTTTTTTTGTATTCGGTGCTGAAATTGCCTGCATCAATTATTACAAACGCATCCTTAGGTAAGCCCAGCTCTTTAATTTTTATAAAGAATGTGCGCTCAATTGCCGGGGTTAAATGATCCCCATGCCCTAAAAAGATTAACTGGTAGCGTGTTTTCATGCTGGTGCTGCTTGAAATGAATCCTTGCTTCGGGGGCAGTGCGCCCTTTAGTGCAAGTTAATGCAATGCCGCCAATCTATGCCCTTTGCCCGGCACAAACAGGCGCAAAATGGATACACGCCCAGGCGGGTGCACTTTTTGTGGGCTGCCTTATTGATTGTATTTAGCGAAAATTGACTTGTCTAAAACGGTCCATAGGCAGCACCTTTGGCCGCAGTGCTTCAGGGCGCTGTTAGCCCATGTATTGCAGGTATAAAAAAGGTTGTAGTGCCCCTCCGCTTCGTAAAAAGCGTCAGCCGCGCCGTAGTGGGCATTGATGGGCTGCAGGTGGCCGCCTTCGCCCTTGGTGAAGGTGCTGAGTATAAAGCCAGCCAGCCGGGCATACTGGCTGCTGCTGATGTATATTTTTCGGCAGCTTTCATTTTCGGCAAGGCGGGAATAGAATGTGGCATGTATAGCCGATGTGCTTAAGCCAAAAGCAGCGTTGAAAGCTACTGAAAACTTAAGGTCGCTCCATTGCGGCGTTTGCAGGTAAAAGCCCTTATCGCCCCAGCCCAGTGCCAGATAGGGGTAAGTGCTGTCGGCATGTCGTGTATGGGTATATTTTATTTCCTGGCTCCAGTCAATAGTAGGCGTGCGCACGGGCAAAACAATATCGGTATGCACGCCGTTTGTTTTTATATAGATAGCTACATCGCTGGCCACAGTAGGTTCTTTTTCAATAGTGATGCGGGCGATAGCCAACGCCGCAAGGGCATACACTATAACAAACCCCACCATGGCAAGGGCAGCCTTGCCTGTCCATTTCAGCGCCTTTTTAAGTTGGGGTAGCATAATAGTGTAGGTTACAGTTGTTGATACAACAGCTAAGTTATAAAATGTTGCCCTTAAAACGCAGGCGCAGCCCTATTTTAGGAAAACGTATAGGGGAGGGGTATAAAATCATGGCTACCCGCGAGGCGCTTAACCTTACACACGCCTGTTGTCCCTCAAAAAACAGCACAACTTGAGTTGCTTTGCGCCTTCTTTGCGGAACCTCTGCGCCTTTTGCGTGAAACCATTATAAGGCTAATTGCGAAGCCTGCAGTTTATTTATCATACCCGCCAACAACCTTATCGTAGTCAGCATCTTTAGGTTCCCAAAGTTCCACTTTGTTTTGCTCACAATCGAGTATGTGTACGAATTTCCCGTAGTCGGTAGCCTCAATAGTATCTACAATAGTAATGCCGCCCTTTCGTAATTGTTCCACCAGCAGTTCCAGGTTATTCACGCGGTAGTTCACCATAAAATCTTTAGTAGACGGTGCGAAGTAGGTTGTTTTTTCGCCAAACGGGCTCCATTGTGTACAGCCGTATTTCGATGGGTCATCCCCCAGCCGCCAATCAAATTTTGCCCCATAGGGGTTGGTGTCAAGCCCCAGGTGCTGCTTATACCATTCCCGCAGGGCTTTTGCGTCTTTGCACTTAAAAAATAGCCCGCCAATGCCTGTAACGCGGGGCAGGGAATTAGTGCCGCTGGCAGCATTGTTTTGTGCCGCAATACCAGTAGTCATTTGAGCTTCGCCATAGGCCTGCCAAAGTTTTACCTGCTGCCCATGGGCAACTGCCCTCCATGAAGCTGGGCGGTGCCAATAGTTTTCTTTAGACCCTTTGTAACTACCCAGCGCAAAACCAAAAACAGCAACAGTATCCCCGTGAACAAAAAACTCTGTAAATTCAACATGGTAATTGGGGTACAGCTTAAAATAGGCCTCCCATGCCGCAGCCGCTTTTTCCTTGCCCGCCAGTTCATTCCCTATCGCATCAACAAATACATGCCCGCTAGCCATAAGCGCCGTAATCCGCACAACATCATGTGCATTAATCGCATCCCTGAAAGCCAGTACAGTTTCCTTTGCCCCATTCGTTTTTGCCACCGCATGCGCCGGTCCAGCAACAATTACCCATAGCAGGATTACCAGGCATTTTTTAAAAGTAATCATAGTGTCAATTTGTGGCGGAAAGATAGGTAAAAGGGTTGGCTGGTTTGTTGGTGTTTTATGGTATTGCGGAAATGGGTGAGTAATGGTTTGGTGAGCCGGGGGCTTTTTATTGTTAAGCCAAGTGGGGGGGGCTTGGGCTAGTGGTTAAATTATTTTCGCCATTAGTGAAACCGTCTTCCCCAAGAACATAAAACGAAGTTTCCCATCCGTAATGCTTCGTTATCTGCCACTTCTATCAATTGCTTTTATTGTGTACTCAAATTTAACGTATTCAAGTTCCTTTCCTTTTGTCAATGTATATGATTCAGCGTAGTCCCTTGTAACTATTTGATATACACGCCCTGCCGCTATCTGATTTCTTATTGAATTAACACTCAATTGCTGAATGTCTTCACTAATCAATGTCAAAAATTTATTGCCTGTTTTGTCGCTTTCCTCTAAGTTGAATAAAATAGAACAGCTAAAGGACGTGATAAAATTGCCTTTTGTCTCAATATCCAAAGTTGGTAGATATACTGTAGAATTATATT
The DNA here is from genome assembly GCA_947372365.1 of Flavipsychrobacter stenotrophus. GTDB lineage: Bacteria > Bacteroidota > Bacteroidia > Chitinophagales > Chitinophagaceae > Flavipsychrobacter > Flavipsychrobacter stenotropha_D. The sequence goes on from CANBTK010000115.1 coordinate 3,432, forward strand.
TTAATAAAGGCTCGCCTAAATACTTAAAAGCATTTGGCCCTATTGAATCTAATTTCCCATCTTTGTCATTCATGGCAGCCCATCTCCAGTCAATAAATTTATCGCTAATTTTATAATTGTCTCCCAGCGATATTTTGTAAGTGTCACTTTTATAATCCACTACCTTCTTAACAATCACTAGGGGCGCATTGGCACTATTTTTAACTTCGGATAGTTTTTGAGTTCGATTCCCGGCTTGCCCGCAAGAAACGGCAACTAGGCAATGCAGCAGTAATATCACAATTTTGAGTAACTTTTTCATATGGAAGAGAAGGTAATTTATCGCAAACAAGAAGTATATGGAAGATCATAAAGGTGGCATTTTCTGGAGTGAAAGAAACAGAGCTGCACAGAGGGAGAATGCAGTAAGTATCGCTGGACAGATTCCGGCACCCGGCCAGCAGGAGGGATAACCTCAGGAGAACATTTTGCCCGTCAGGAGGCCAGCTTCCACTGCGACGCAGACTGCGGATGCGAAGAACTTAGCCAGAAGGCAGGCTTACATTGTGGCATAGGCAAAGTATTGGCGAACTGAGCGGAACATCATCGGACCAAATTATGGGAATTTTGAAAAAAATATTCAACCATAAACGGATCGTAAAGTATTGACTATCATTTAATTGACCTAATACATTAATTGACGTATAGTTGTTTAAATTTTAAAAGTCAGCCACTATTCTTTCACTACCATCTGCACCCATTTTCTGTTTGGTGTGTTTATATTCAGCATATAATTACCATTTGCAAGGTGGTACAGGTTTAGCTCAGGTGCCAGCGTAGTAGCAGTTTGGGAAAGCAATACTCTGCCTGCAAGGTCAGTAAGGGTAAGGGTGGCTTTTTCGGCACCTGTTGGCAGGGCGATGTGCAAAATATCGCCTGTAGGGTTGGGCGAAAGGGCGATGGCTTCACTTATGCCAAGCGTAGTAACACCGGTATTGGGCAAGGCCGTAACTGTTCTTGCAACAACCGTAGTGCCACACAAGTTGGTAACTGCATATGAAATAACCGCTGTACCTGCCGCCACGCCCCTTACCACGCCCGATGAACTCACCGAAGCCACTGCTGTATTGCTGCTGCTCCACACCCCACCGCTTGTAGCACAAGTTAACGTTGTAGTACCGCCCACGAAGGTAGTGTCCGTACCGGTAATAGCGGCTACAATGGGTAGGCTGTCCACCGCGATAGTGTGTGTTACGGTGGTAGTACCGCAGGCATTGGTGACAGCATAAGAAATAACAGCACTGCCTGTAATATTCCCCGTGACAACACCAGCAGTACTTACAGTTGCTCTTATGGTATTGTTACTTGTCCAAGTGCCTCCCGCAGGAGTATCTATAAGGGCAACGGTCGCGCCCACGCATACGCTACTGGCGCCGACAATGGCACCGAGTGCAGGGAAGCAACTGCTTACTTTGCGGACGCGGTTGTTGTAAAAATCGGCTATGTAGATGTAGCCGCCGTTATCCACTGCTACCGCATGGGGCGAGTTAAGCATTGCTGCTGTGGCGGGCCCTCCGTCTCCGCTAAAGCCGACAGTGTCATTCCCTGCAATGGTATTGATAATGCCGGCGGAATTCACTTTGCGGATACATTGGTTGCTTTCGTCAGCAATATATACACTGCCGCTAACGTCAACAGTTACGCCGGTAGGGTAATTCAGCATGGCTGCGGTGGCTGCACCACCGTCCCCGCTAAAGCCTATAGAGCCGTTACCGGCAATGGTAGTAATAATGCCCGAAGGATCTATTTTTCTGATGCGGTGATTACCATAGTCTGAAATGTAAATATTTCCGAAATTGTCTAAAGCTATACTATTGGGTGCAAGAAACCTGGCAGCAGTGGCAGCACCGCTATCTCCGCTAAAGCCCGCAGTTCCAGTACCGGCAATGGTGCTAATGATGCCGGAAGTGTTTACTTTACGAATACGATTATTGCTGCAGTCTGCAATATATAAATTTCCGAGGGTATCTACCGCTAAACCGTAGGGATTATTGAGCCTGGCGGCGGTAGCGGATCCCCCGTCTCCGCTAAAGCCAGGACTACCATAGCCGGCATAAGTGGTAATAATGCCAGCTGCATCAATTCTACGGATGCGATTAGTGCCGATGTCGGCATAATAAAGGTTTCCGTGGCGGTCTACAGTAATAGCGTTGGGGTCATGGAGGTCAGCAGCAATAGCAGCAAGGCCGTCAACGCTGAAACCCGCGGTGCCTGTACCTGCAAAAGTGGTGATAATACCCGATGTATTGACTTTTCGAATACGCTGATTCATTAAGTCGGAAATGTATAAATTTCCAATGCCGTCTATGGCCACCGAAATGGGATGGTAGAGCTTGGCAGCACTAGCTACACCGCCGTCTCCGCTGAAACCGGGCGTGCCGGTACCGGCTAAGGTATTGATAATTTGGGCTTGAGCCAAGCAAGAAAAGAACACTGAAATAGCAAATGCTGTTAAGGCTTTGGTATAGTTAGCAAATCTTATTTGTGAATTGTTGATCCTGTTTTGTTTCATGCGAGTCTTTTTTCGATGATATGGCAAATTGCCTGAACTGCGACTTAATCTGATTTTTTATATGTCGCCCTAAACTAGAGAAGCAAATTACAAAATTACCCCTATATATAGTTTGCAAAGAATAAATTTCGTTGTCTGGGAGTCGCTCGAATCTGCTATGTGTGATTATGAGGATTCAACTAAGCTTACACGTCATTGGTTCGATATTTTCTGAAAAAATGACTTTTGGCGAAAACGGTTATCGAACCACAAAGGAAAACCCAGTGCTTGCCCTGATAGTCGCTACAGGAAAGGGTTTTAGAAATGAAAAACCGGAAAAGTTGGAGGAAATTCCAACCTTTCCGGTCTAGTGCCCCTAACTGACAAAAGTTCGAACCAAATAAAGGACTTTTTCTACAAAGTTTATCCATTAAGGCAGATTATAAAGCAACATAAATAGGTTTTATACAGGTCATTTCCTAATTGCAATATTTAATACGTGTATGCTGGATAAAAAATTGACAACTACTTCTAAATAGCTCCAGCTATTTTAAAGTAACAGTTGA